>JACRBM010000042.1 GCA_016219275.1 Chloroflexota bacterium | reverse complement strand
GTAGCACCGTTACTGATACGTCGGAAATTTTACCGCCGAGGCGCGGAGCACGCTGAGAACGCAGAGTTCTTTTGATTTTTCTCTGCGCCCTCTGCGTCTCGGCGGTAAACACCAAATTCGCAGTAGCAATGCTACAGTCTCTAAAATTTTCCTGTTTTTCTTTGTGCCCTTGGTGTCCTTCGTGGAAAAATCTATTGACTTTTTATTTGCAGAATTGCAACACCGCCGTGAGCGGAAAGTGATCGGAGGGATACAAACCGCGCTCGCAGAATCGGTCAATCTCAGCGGCGATGGTTTCGAATTGGTGCGATGCCAAAAGCCAGTCAATCGCCGCTTGTGCGCCGGGCTTGCCATAGCCGTGATAAGTTTCTTCCTGGTTTCTGCCTGCGTGTGCTTTGCGATACACATCGTAGAGCACGTCGCCGTTCACCAGACACTCATAGGCAAGGGTATCTTTGCCGGTGTTGAAATCGCCGGTCACAATCACCGCGTGTTGCGCGGCGAATTGTTGCGCCCACTTGCAAACGAGAGCAGCGGACTGCTCTTGCGCGGTTACGGAGCGGTGATCGAAATGCGCGTTTAGGAACACGACCGAGTGAGTGGAGTTTTTGCATTGCAGTTTCGTCCACGTTACCGTGCGCGGAAAGAGACTGCCCCAGCCCTTGCTTCCCGGCACATCGGGCGTTTCGCTCAACCAGAAATTTCCACGCGCGATTTCTGCGAATACCGTTTTCTTGTAGAGGATGGGCGTCATTTCCAGCGTGGTCTCGCTGTTGCCGCCGCGCCGCACGCCGATAAATTCATAGTTGGGCAAACTGTTTTTCACGTACGCGGCTTGCGCGTCGTCCCGACATTCTTGAAGACCGACCAAATCCGGATCGAACGATTGGATTCGGCGAATCACCATCTCTTTGCGATTCTCCCACCGATGTTCGCCATCATCGGCAGTGCCGTACCGAATATTGAAACTCATCACTTTCACTAGAGACATTCTTTCCAACAGAATCCGACGTTGCTTGATCTAGGATCCCGTACTCTGATAATGCCGAATCGCTACCCGCCAAACCAACAACGATAATCCCAAAAAGAGCCAGCCCATCAGCGGCGCGAGCAAACCATAGAACTGATACTCGTCGCCGCGCAGTAGAAAAGCCGCCGGATAAAAACCCATCATGGCATAAGGCACGATCCAGGTAAAAAGAAATTGCAGTGGCAGACCAAAGATATTCACCGGGAACCGCCCGAACTGATTCATCCAACCCATCGTCTGCATCAGCGAGAAGGTACTGACATACCAAAAGCTCAGGCAAGCCATAAGCAGTTGCACACTGAACATGATGAGCGTACCACTAAGGATGGCGAGCAACAAATAGTACATTCCCCACCAGGGCAGTGGAGTGGGTAACGCCGCCAGAGCCGTCGCGATGGCGGCTACTCCGACCAATACTCGTCCCAGGGCTGGCAAAGTGATCCCGCCCTCGCCGGCAATTTGAAAGAGCGGCGCGGGCGGGCGGACTAGCAAACGATCCAACTCACCGCTTTGGATGTAATACAGAATCCGGTGTGGTACATCGAGAACGCCATTCGCCACATTGGTGCCCGCCGTTATCAGACCCCAAATGAGTAGCACTTCGTGAAAAGACCATCCCTCGAGTTGGCGAATACTGGCGAAGATAATCGTCAGAAAGACCAAGCTTGATCCGGTGTGGAGAATCGAAGACACAAACGTGATCGCAAAATCGGCGCGGTATTGCGACCAGGCTTTGAAGAGACATCGAACATAGACCACATAGAGTTCCGCATAGTAAGCCATCGTCAGCCCCCCTGGATCTCCATGCGCTGTTTAGCCTTCAGCCAGATCAACCGCGTGAGCAGGACCAAGCCCACACCCCAGGCGAACTGATTCAGGATACTCGTCCAAATCGCGCTCCCCTGGATCGCGCCAACGTAAATCGCCAGCGGCGTGTACGCCATACCCTGGAATGGCAGAGCCAGGGCAATGCCGCGCAGCCAATCGGGAAAGAGACTCAACGGAACCATGGTCCCGGCGAGTATATCCAGCACCGCGATCTTGGCATAAGCCAACCCCCAAATACTATAGGTCCAGAAAGCCATCAGTCCGATCAAAAAATCAACCGAACAGACCAGGAAGAATGCGCCAAAGAGACTGACGATAAAACCCAGCGCGGCTTGCGGCGAAGCCGGCGGGTTGATGCCAAAGAAAAGAAATGCCAATAGATAAGAAGGCAACGAGACCAAGAGTGTCTCCACGACATACGCGCCCAAGGTATCCGAAAAGGTAAGCAGTTGATAATCGGTCGGTCGAACCAAATCAATCAACACATCGCCACTGCGAATGCCGCCGCCGATTCGCGTGATGATCCGCCGTTGACCGGGACGCGCAAAACTGAACGCCTGCCCCAGACAAACGTAGGTGATCAACGCCGGATAGGACATTTCGATTGACGTGGCGTTGTGATAAATCGCCGTCCAGAGATAGTAGAGTAATGCCATCATCAGCAAAGCACCCAGAATGGCAGTAAAGGATTCGAAACGGTAAGCGAGTTCTTGCTTGATCGCCGCCGCGACAACGCCGATCTGCCGATTGAATGCTTCGTAGATTTTCATCGGGTTGTCCCTTGCTGATAAATCTCTCGAATGATCGCCTCTAAATCTGCTTCTTCAACCGACAGATCATTGACCGGAAAGTTGTTGACGATATGCCGGGTGATTGTCGTCGCGGCAACTTGCTGTGGATCGAAACTGACAACCACACTGCCATCATCCCTGGTTTGTATTCGCAAACCAGGGCCGATCTGTTCCAACGATGCCATCAAATCATCGGGCTTGGCGCCATCACTCAAGGAAAAAACCACTCGCCGCAATCGCCCATAGCGCCGCTTGATCTCCGCGAGTGTGCCATCGTAGATGAGCCGTCCTTTGTCAATGATGATGACGCGTTTGCAGAGTCGCTCGATGTCGTTGATGTCATGTGTCGTCAGAATGATCGTCGTCTCACGCTCTCGATTTAGATGCAGGATAAATTCGCGAATGCGCTCCTTGGCGACAACATCCAAACCGATCGTCGGCTCGTCCAGATAGACGATCTTGGGATCGTGCAGCAGCGAAGCCACCAGCTCACAGCGCATCCGCTGACCCAACGACAATTGTCGCACCGGTCGCTTCAAAAAACTTCCCAGCTCGAGCAGTTCGACAAACTGCTTCAGATTGGCTTGATACCGCGCCGTCGGAATGGCGTACATCTTGCGCATCAACTCAAAACTGTCACTGGCGGGAATATCCCACATCAGTTGTTTGCGCTGACCAAAGATAACCCCGATCTTTTTGCTGTTACGCACACGCTCACGCTGCGGGACCAGACCATCTACCACGACCTCGCCCGCCGTCGGGTGGAGAATGCCGGTAAGCATTTTGATCGTGGTAGATTTGCCCGCGCCGTTTGGTCCGATGTAACCAACCAGTTCGCCGGGTGCGATGTCGAAGGAGATGTTGTTTACCGCTTTGATCTCTTCATAGTCGGTCGAGAACAGGTTCTGAATTGCGCCAACAAACCCTGGCTTGCGTTTCAACGTCCGAAAGGTTTTGTAGAGATCGGTTACGCGAATAATCGGCGCTGCCAATGGCGGTGCCATTGAGTTTGAGATCATGGGGTTTGGTTGTCTCCTTCCCCAAAAACCCTGGGCTGAAATCTCAAATTTGCAAACCGACTGAAATAACCAAGGCACACCTCGCGCCACTCGCGTGCGTTTTCGAGCTGATGAGCGAGCCGCGCGGCAACGTGCGCGTGCCGCGCCGGATCAATCTTGGGTTGCAAACTCTGCCATGCGTCGCGCATCGTTTCGACAAAGGCGACGCCCGCATCGTACCGCTGTTGTAACTCTTGCCACAACGTTCTACCGGACGCGAGGAGATGATCCCAGGATGCGTGATGAAACCACAGCAAGAATTTTTCCGGGCACGTGTCGAGATTGTCGAACTGCTCGCGCAACGGGCTGTGATACTGACTGACGTTGTTACTGCCGGCGCGCGTGCGATCAAAGCCCAGCCCGTGCGCATCCGCGCGATGATAGTACACGCTGTTCCAGTCCGCGCGCGGCGCGCCGTCGAATCCTGGGTCGGGTCCATAGTGATGTCCCTCTTGCATCAAGTGATGCAGACCCAGCGGCGTCATGTAATTGATGCACGCTTCCCACGAGCCGAGCATCATCGTCTTGAGCGCGTCCACGACGCGCGGCGCGTTCGACCAGGTCATCCGAATCCATTCATCCGCGATGATCCCCGCGCTCAAAGTGTGATCCCAGGTGAGTCGTCCGAACGCGTACCAGTTCGCTTGCGAAAAATGATGCCCGCACCAGTTGCGCTCCGTGCCGGTATTCGCTACGCCGACGACGCACGAGTTGGCTGGCTCGCTAACAATCTTCGCAACCGTCATGCCCGCGCCGTTCGCGTACGTGTCCGAATCCAAAACCTCTTGCCACATACCGCCGAGGTAAACCAGGTGCTTGGATTGCCCCAGATATTCCTGCGTGATTTGCAATTCGAGCGCGAGCGCAGTTCGCGGCGCCGCGCCGAAGAGCGGGTGAAACGGTTCGCGCGGCTGGAAATCAATCGCGCCATTTTTCACTTGCACGACCACGTTCGCGCGAAACTTGCCATCGAGCGGCACAAACTCCTTGTTCGCACAGTTCGCGCGGTCGGCGTCAACAGTTGTATCATACACAAATGCGCGCCACAGCACAATGCCGCCATGCGGCGCGAACGCGTCGGCGAGCATGTTCGCGCCATCGTCATGATTCGCGCCGTTGTCTTGCGGTCCGGGTTGTCCTTCGGAATTTGCCTTGACCTGGAATCCGCCAAAATCCGGAATCAGCCGGTAAATCTCGTCCACCTTTTGCTGCCACCACGCGGCGACACCTGGGTCGCGCGGGTCGCTCGTTGTCAATCCGCCAAGTCGCATCGGCGCGGAAAAATTCGGCGACAGGTAAACGCGAATGCCGTACGGTCGAAACACGTCCGCGAGTGCGGCAGTTTTTTCGAGATACGCGGTCGTCAGACTCGTCGCGCTCGCGTTGACGTTGTTGAGACACGTGCCGTTGATGCCGATGGACGCGCACGCGCGCGCGTAATCGTGATAGCGCGGATCAATCTTGGGTAACTCGTCCCAATTCCACAACGAACGCCCCGCATAGCCGCGTTCAATCGAGCCATCCAAATTGTCCCAGTGCGCGAGGATGCGATGCCGAATCCTGGGACGACCCGTGACATCGAGCACGCGAATGTCTTGGTGCGTTTGAAGCAAGCGCAGGAAATGAAACGCGCCGATCAAAACAGCAGGCGCGGAGTTCGCGGTGATGAGAATGCAATTGTTTTCTGTCATTGCGAGGGCGTTCTGTGCCCGAAGCAATCCCCAATCCGATGTTGGGGATTGCTTCGCTCCTTCGTCGCTCGCAATGACAGAGTAAGAGCGAATCAAAAATCCATCACTCCCCAAATTACGACAATCATTCTGCGGAATGGACACGTCAATTGTTTTGAGTTCGTCAACCGTGCCGACAATCATCGCGTTGCCCGTAGAGACATTGCACGCTTCGCGAACGTCTCTACGATCTTCCAAAATCGGCACCGCGCGGTCGAGTAACGCCGGCAATGCGCGCGCGAGTTCGCTCTTGATGATCGCGGCGGTGGCGTCCGCGCCGAGCACGACGACACTGTTAATCGCGTCGCGATACTGCGCCAAGCGTTCCGCGTCATCCACGCGGCGATAGCGCAACCAGAGTTCGTAGCCGTCTTCGGCTTGCATGTTCATGTTTTCCTGTTGACGATATCCTGAAATAGGCGCAGTTGTTCCTGTGGATTCGCTTCATAAATGTGAAGATATGTGAAAATCTCAAATGCAAAATCAACAAAAGCCCGACCTTGTGCGGTGATGACATGTCCATCTCGAACGACGCGTTGGTCAAGATAATTTTGTCGGGGAAATGGATCACTGACTTGAAGTTCAGCAATCTTTTCGGGAGAACACGACGTGGTGAATTTGCGATGCGTGAGAATGCCGGCGCGCCCCAAGTATTGCGGACCGTTACAAATTGCCGCGAGTAATTTTTTCTCTGCATCCAGTTTCCGGATAATGTCCGTCAGCGCCGGTTCTTGAGAGTGAATGGGTCCGCCTGGGATGAGCAGACCTTGGATATGGTCAAGCTGGAATGCCTCTGCCAAAGTGATATCCGGGAGATACCGTAATCCTGACTCGCTACAAATCGGATCAAGCGTGTACCCAACGGCGACGATGTCTCGTCTACCGATATTCTTTAATTTATGGAGCACAAGCGTAATTTCAAAATCAGCCATATCCTCAGAAATAAAACATAGGATTTTGCTCATGCGATTCCCTCTCTCAAATCGCTAGTCAAGACTTAATCAGACGATGTTTGGTTTGCACAAAACCTACGAACGATAGACCGCCCAAACAGTTAGCCAGGGTGGCGCAATCGCAGTAAAGTGTTCCCAGGTTCCGGGCGCGGCGTTCGCATCGGGAGAGAAATCGGTCGAGTCCGAAACGTGGCGAATCACGAAACCTTGCTCGATCAATCCGTTGATCAACGTGCTCAAGGTGTGCCGATATTCGCGCGGCATGGGAACCGCCGCGCCCGATTCGTAAACCCAGGACGAGTCCGCATAAGTGATTGCAACGCCTTCAAGATAGGGTTGTTTCAGCGGATAGCCCACGCCGTTCCAATCATGCTCGGTGAGTCCACTGACGAATGGATTCGCGCAGTTGAAACGATAAACGCCATCGCGCCGCAAGACGCGCGCGACCTGGGCGAACACCTGGCGCGCATCGGGCACAAAGTTGATCGAGTACGGTTGCCAAACGATGTCAAAGCAATCGGCATCCAGGAATGACAAATCGCGCATATCGCCTTGATGCGTTTGGAGGTTGACTTGATAATGCGCGGCGGCTTGGCGATCCTTTTGCAATTGCTCTTCCGACAGGTCAACGACGGTGACCGCCGCACCCAACAAGCTGAAGCAAGCCGATTGTTGCCCGCCGCCGCCGGCGAGACACAAGACGGATTTGCCGGTAAGCTCGCCCAACCATCCATCGGGATCAATCCTGGCGCGCGCAGAAGCCGCGTCCAGATTCAAATACGGACGCGTGAAAAGCGCGTTGGCTTGGGCGAGCGCCTGCCAACGTGCGATGTTGTACCGCGCGATTTCATCCATGGTGGTGGGTTCTCAATTGATTCGCGTTATTTACGCGGCGATAACGCAACCAGAGTTCATAGCCGTCTTCGTTTGGTGGATTCATTAATATGTTTCGTTGTTCTTCTCGCTACACTCACTTCGCTTGGTTTGACGGTCTAAAGAGTTGCCCTTGTTTGAGGATTGCAAATGTATGTTCGATTTCTTTGGCAATAGCATCAAGCAGAGCGTCCATAACAGTGCCCCAACCGGTTGCAGTCAAAGCTGGATCAACATTCAAAACTTTCAAAGCATCGCTAACTCTCTTTTGATGACTTTCATTGCCGCGATGACTTCTGACAATTCGCAAATCGTGAAGTGTCGCTAAGACTGGGAGTTGGACTATGCGCGCCGGTTGGGGCGTACGCGCATGTATCTCTTGGAAATCTGACCCTAGCCATAACCCAGATTGATTAGCCACAGTTGATAGTTCTAGAAGTCGACCCAAAAGCCTAATAGACTTGTATTGGAGAATATCTTTGTCACCTTCACCGAGCCCGAGTAAAATCTCGCGTAATATGCGTTCTTGGAGTCCCTCTACAACAAGTTGGTCCAAGGACTCGCATCGCGCGAGGAAATCGTCTTTGCTCATACTCAAAGGGATAGTACGTGTTACCGGTTCGACGATAGGATCATTCCACCAGCCACGATAGTTCATCTCTTGGCGAGACAGACCAACTATTTCCTTCGAGTTAAGAGCCCGTTGGAATACTTCAGTAGCCATTTTCGCAAGAGCTTCACCTACCGAGACTAAGGCGTATGTAATTCGCTTGGCACGTGTTGCTACATTAGGAGTTTGTCGCAGTCTGTCCAGATTTTCGGCTGAAGGTAATACCGCATACCGGTGCCAATAGTGAACCACATTAGGAGGACATCCTTCATAGAGTTTCTTGAGTTCGACTAAAATTAGGTCCCTACCTACCCTTTGTGTATTTCCAGTACTCCATTGATTTCCATAACTCACATTCCCAGACTCCGGATGGATTTGAAACTGAGGATTGCCCTCGTAATGTGCCAGAACAGCATCTGAGACGAACGCCACAAGCAACATGGATGGTAGAGCGCGCTCATTTGTGACCGGATCCTGTATGCCGGGCCACACCAGTTCACCGTATTGCCATCTTCCTGCTATCACGGGAGAATCGTTGGGCTCGATCAGTGCTCTTGTCCCCCATACTTTTGCCAAATGGCTGGGTCGAGAATTTGACATGTTGCGAATCTCAATCAGTCTACCTGGAAAAGTGAACTCGCGTGCTTCACGTCCAGCGAGAAGAGAAACAATATTGGAAGATGGTTCCCCCCATCTCTCAGCATAATAAACCTGGATAATATGGCAATCGCGAATAGTAGCGTAATCATGCAAATAGTCGCGTTGAATTGTAACGAAGGCACGAGTGTAGTTAGGAAAATCATATACTGAGACATTGCGCGACACAACGACATCATGCTTTGGTACCGATGGATCATCCCAATGTAACTCAGGTCCTGTTTCAGTAGTCACTATTCGTGGAATAAGACCATAAGTCATTAGGAAACCCTGATCTGGGGCAATAAAGTTCTGATTAGCCGAACGCCAAGAAATAACGAGTGGTTCTAGCCCCTCGGGAACTACTTCGGCTGCAAACACCCAAAACCTGGGCACGTAGTTGGAATCTCGCTGAGATGATGAGATATCCGGGTGTGGACCAGTTGTGGAAATTTCGTGACCTATTCCGCCAGGATATTCAAGTAGTTTTGATACTGTTTCAGATGGGGCTAACGCTGAGTAAAGGTGACGATAGCTACGTGGTCCCCAAGGGTGACCAATCTCAGCGACTAAAACCTGCTCATGGTCGAGTGGTCTTTCAGCTAAAATAGGTCGAAGTAATTCTGGCCACCAATCATTTGGCACTTCCTGAGTTTGCACCATTTCATTTCTCCAATATATTTACTTAATCTGCAAGCTATTTTGATGGATCACACATTACTCGTATAACTTGCCACTCTATTCTCCATCCTCACCTCCCCCACCTGAATCCGCACCACATCCTCCGGCTGCAACGAAAAATTATCGCCGGGCACAACGCACGTCCCAGTCATCAGAAAAACGCCGTGCGGAAAAGCGAGTTCGCGCGTCAAGTACTCTGCCAACTCGGAGAGCGTGCGCTTCATCATCGCCGTCGTCGCCTCGCCCGCAAATAATTTTGCGCCGCCACGTTCGATTTGAATTCGCACCGGCACGTTGACGATTTCGTTGGCGTCACACAGCACGATTCCGTGTCCTAGCGCACACGAGCCAGTGTACACTTTTGCCTGCGGCAAGTAAAGCGGGTTCTCGCCTTCAATGTCACGCGACGACACATCGTTCCCCGCGCAATAGCCGACAATCTCGCGGTGACGATTGATCACGATGACCAATTCCGGCTCCGGCACATTCCAGCGGCTGTCCGCGCGAATGCGAATCGGCATTCCCGTTCCAACGACGCGCCAGCCCGCCGCTTTGAAAAACAGTTCGGGACGCGCCGCATCGTAGACGCGCTCGTACACGTCCGCGACCTGGGATTCGGCGCGGCGCGCATCGCGGCTACGCAAGTACGTGACGCCCGCCGCCCACACTTCTTGCAGCGCATCAATCGGCGCGAGCAATGCGTCGTTCGCGGATTCGTCGCGCGGCAACGTCGCCAACAATTGCATCATTGCATCGCGGCGCAATTCGAGGAGCGCGCTCAGCGCGAAACTCGGCGGCAGAAAAAATCCATCCATCGCCCAGCGCGCGCCAGAGTTCGTTTGATGTCGTGTTAGTTTCATCGTTTACCTTATCAAAAAAATTGAACCGCAAAGGCGCAAAGAGCGCGAAGAAAGAATTCAATGATATTTGGTGTCATTTCGAGCGAAGCGAGAAATCTCTACATTCGGATAGATTTCTCGTCGCTCCGCTCCTCGAAATGACAGATGGCGCACAGACTCAATTATAAAATCTTGGCGTCCTTTGCGCCTTCGCGGTTAGATTCATTCAACCGTTTGATGATCTTGTCCACGTCGTACACACAGCCGCCCCAGGTTCCGCCGCCGACATTTTGAAGCGCCGCCCACAAGCGCGTGTCGTCCGGCAAATCGGCGTGGCGTTGCAAATCGGGATGCGGCGGACGCGTCGCCAACACATCATCGCCGCCGAGCAAATCAATTCGCCCGACCAGGTTGACGCGGTCCACGATGATTTGAATCGTGTCGCCATCGCGCACGCGACCGAGCGGACCACCGGCGAGCGCCTCGGGTCCAACGTGCCCGATGCACGCGCCGGTGCTCACGCCGCTGAATCGCGCATCGGTGATTAACGCGATCTGTTTGCCTTCGGGCAAATGACGCAACGCCGCAGTTAGTTGGTATGTCTCTTCCATACCCGTGCCCATCGGACCCGCGCCCATCAACACGATAATGTCGCCCGCCTTGACCGGTCGCGCGCTCGTGCCCTTGACCGCGGCAATTGCATCGCGCTCCAATGTGAACACGCGCGCGGAACCGACCTTGCGATAAACGCCATCCGCATCCACGACACTGGGATCAATCGCGGTGCTCTTGATCACCGCGCCTTGCGGCGCGAGATTGCCGGTCAGAAATGTGATCGTGCTCGTCAGTCCGCGTTCGCGCGCCTTGTGCGGATTCATAATCACATCGTCGGGATCAACGCCGTCGAGCGATTGCAATCGCGCGCGCACTTTTTGACGCCGCTCGCTCTGCGCCCACGCATCAAGCGCCTCGCCCAGCGTGCATCCGTTCACCGTGCGCGCGTTCAAGCGCAACAATCCCAGGTCGCGCAGATGCAACATTACTTCGGGCACGCCGCCCGCGAGAAAAACCTGGACGGTGCCAAACCCCGTCGGTCCATTTGGTAGAACGTCCACGAGGCGCGGCGTCTGCCGATTGATGCGCGTCCAATCCTCAATGGTCGGGCGCGCCAGACGCGCGGCGTGCGCAATCGCGGGAATGTGCAACAATAAATTCGTACTGCCGCCGAACGCCGCGTGCGTCACCATCGCGTTGTGAATCGAATCCTGGGTCAGAATATCGCGCGTCGTGACGCCTTGCGCTTCGAGCGCGATCAATGCGCGCACCGAACGCCGCGCCATATCGAGCCAGATCGGTTGACCCGATGGCGATAGCGCGGAATGCGTGACCGCGAGTCCCAACGCTTCGGCGACGACCTGGCTCGTCGCCGCCGTGCCGAGGAATTGGCAGCCGCCGCCCGGCGACGCGCACGCGTGGCATCCCAGTTCGCTCGCTTCTTCGAGCGTGAGCAAGCCGTGCGCAAAACGCGCGCCGAGCGATTGAATTTTGCCGGCGTCTTCGCCATGCTCCGGCAACAATGTGACGCCGCCGGGAACGATGACGCCCGGCAACGCTTTCTGCGCGGACAGAGCGAGCATCATTGCGGGCAAGCCCTTGTCGCACGTCGCGATGCCGAGCACGCCGCGCCGCGTCGGGAGCGAGCGAATGAGGCGGCGCAAGACGGTTGCCGCGTCGTTGCGATACGCGAGCGAGTCCATCATGCCGAGCGTGCCTTGCGTGCGACCGTCGCATGGATCGCTGACAAATCCCGCGAACGGGATCGCGCCGAGTCGCGCGAATTCTTCGGACGCGGCTTGCGCGAGCAGTCCAACTTCCCAGTGTCCGGTGTGATAGCCGAGCGCGATGGGCGTGCCGTCCGGCGCGCGGATGCCACCCTGGGTGCTGAGAATCAAAAATTCTTTGCGACCCAGTTGGTCGGGCGACCAGCCCATCGCCGCATCCATCGTCCAGCCGAACACATCGCCGCTTGGCGAGTTGATCAGCCAATCGGCTTGCAGTGGCAATCGTCCCGCCGGACCGCGCGCGTGGGTTGGAACGTCGTACAGATTTGGATCGGAAGATTCAAATTGGATGTGTTTCATTCCCGTCTTCATCCTAAACCTGGCGAATAAATGTATAACAAACCGCCGTGAAATACCTCAACCAAAAACGCCTCGCCCAATGATTCATCGGTTCAAAATCCACCGCGCAACGTTCATATCCTTGAGCACGCACCCAGTCCAGCGATTGATTGAGTAGAGCGGTGGCGATGCCGGCTCCGCGCGAATCGTCTCGAGTAAATGCGCCGGTGATGCTAGTGGTCTTGTCATCGTTGATGATGGTGCAGGCATCCGCGTTGGCTGGACCGATTCTTAAAAAAGCAATTGGCTCTTTTTCTTGGCACGCCAACCAAATCGCCTTCCCAGGATTCTGCAACCACTCTTCGTAGTACGCGCGTTCCGGCGGATTGCCTCCCGCGAGAAAAATCGGAGAGCTCGCGACATGATGGCGCAGCGCAGTGTCCAACGCGATGACCGCTTCGATGTCGCTCAAACCGGCTTGGCGAATCTCCGCTTCACAGCTATTCTCTGACACTGGTTGCATATCGCGGACGGCATCGGCGGCAATCATTCCAAAGCCAAGCCATTGCCAAGTTTCGATGGCATGATGATCGTTTGCAAACAGACTAATCAAATGAGTATCGTAGCCATCTGCTTTCCAATCCGCCGCAAGACGGGTATACATCGTCTCGTAAATGCGCCGGCCATTCGGTTGAATCACAGCGTTCGCCCATTCGGGAGAAAAGACGCTTCGCTTTCCCCTGAATGAAGCCAGTTGCCATGCCGCCAGAAAACCTTTGAGCTTGCCATTCTCAAGCGCGACGACACCCCGCCCTTTTTCGATGAGATTATTCAGGAGTGGCAATAACGTCCCGATCTTGGCGTAACGGCTTGGCAATAGCGGCATCTGCTCACGAAATTGTCCATAGCGCAGAGCGACCAGTCTTGCTGCATCCTCAAGATGTTCTTTGTTGAACGGGACTACTTCAAGCGACATTGATGTTTCCTCACTCCAAGTATTTTTTCCAACAGTTGCTCGTGAACGCCTCTCTGAAACCGAGCGTCTGGTAGAATTCCTGATCGGATCCGACAAACGCGATGCTCGCGCCTAATTCGCCGCACCGCCGGATGCCTTTCACCAGCTATTCGCGCTCACCAGGTTCAGCATCCTTGCCAGGGTGGTTCCCAGGATCAACTCTTTATCATGCTCCGAGATTTCCAACGCGCGTACGCGCCGAATATTGCGCGCGAGGTTGGCTTGTCCGTACGGTGTGTCTGAACCCATGATGAATCGCTGGGCGCCGAAAAAGCCAAGCGCCTTTTGCAGACGTATGTCGGAGATCAAATCGGGACAAGAAATATCAAAATACACATTCGGCATGGGCTGGCGCGCATTGATAAATCGCTCGATGTCAAAGAGATGACCAACGATGAACTTGACCTCTGGATTTTTCCCGGCGAATTCGACGAGCGCCGCGGCTTGCGTCGAATTTCCCAGATGAATGAAAATCGGCAAGTCGTAGGTCTTGGCAAAGCGAACCAGACTTGCAAACGCTTCGGCTCCGATCCTGAAATCATCCCAGCACTGATGCAGTTTCAATCCTTTGAATTTCCACGAGCGATAACAATCGTCTAATTTGGCAAGATCAAATCCAGACTTGAGCGTGACCCAGTAAAATTGGAGAATTTTGTCTGGATGAGATTGGCAATAGTTGAATACTGTTTGGTTGCCTTGATCCAAATGCCGCGCCGCGCCGCTCACACGAACAACCATCCGCGTCATCGCATTCGTCAGTTTGGCGACCTCCCAGGTTGGAAACATTTTCGCCAGATTGAGAAGACGGTAGTTTTTCGCGCTGCCATGTTCGCCGGGCAACAACACGAGTTTGTCCACCCCATTTGCATCCATCGCGGCGAGAATCCCTTCTGCAGTCAGGAAATCTCCGCAAGCATGCGCGTGTCCGTCAATGATCATTCCCCGTTCTCCCGAATGGTGTCCGACAATACCCGCCTACTGATTGAACCACAACTCGTACACTTGCTCGCCGTACTTTAACACCATCTCGCCCGATCCGAAATCGGAATGCGCCCACGCGCTGTCCACGAGCGGATAGCGATTCAACTGAATCGGCGCGCCATTCACGGTTGGTTTGACATCCCAACCGGTGACAAACCTGCCAATGGACGGCGATTCAAATGTGATCAGATCGGACAATTGCGAAATAACTGAACGCGGCGAATGGGTTTGTCCGTTCATTTCGGTTTTGTCCGTTGTGATCTTCGCCGCGCTCACCGCATTGACAAACGCATCGAACGATTGCCAGTCCGCTTGGCGTCCGCACTCGACGAACCAGGTATTTTCCTTCGCCCAACATTGCAACTCGCGTCCGGCGTACTGACCTTCATCGCCAATCCTCATTCCATTCTGCGAATAGATGCCGACGTAACCTTGCCTGACGCGCACAAAGACCCAGTTTCCGGCAAAGCGCACTTCGTCGAATAATTCTTGCGGAAACCAGGCATGGCTCATCCACGTGAAATCGTTCAAGCGAAACGTGAGCGACATGACGTTCTGGTATTGAATGACGCGCGGCATCACGCTCGTGCCCGACCAATAGTCCGGGCGCAAGCCCGATCCTTCGCCGGTCGTGTGCGGGCACGACCAAAAAATATTTGCCTTGTTGCCGAGCGTGATTTGCGCGGTGTGCGTCGAAGATTCAAACTCGCCCTTGCGATGGTCTTGCAAACCGGACAACAAATAATCGGGCGTGCGATAGACGACGAAATCCGCGTGACGCATCGTCGTTCGCAAAATACCGTGCCGCTCTTTCGCTTCAATCACACTCGTGTTGTCGGTCGCCATATCGAAAATAATTTTCGGCGGCTGGTACGTGCTCGTGCCCAAACAGACCGGCGCCATGCCCGATGTTCCTTTCGTCAGCGAGCCATTGCCGAACAGCATCCAGCACAAAGCCGCCGTGCCTTCGAAATCCGGATACTTGATGTAAACGCCGTAACTGCGTCCGTGCGTCGTCCCCCAGATGCCTTGGTACGAATCGGAACCCAGGTTGAAAAACATTTCGTCGAGCACTGCGCCGACCATCTGCCGCAATTTGTATTGCCCTTCAATCGTCGCGAAATCGTACACGTTCAAGAGCGGCGCGATGCAAATTGGAAAGTACGAATTCGAGTGCCATTCGTCGAAACCGAATCGTCCGCGCTGGCGCAGCCATTCGGTGATGTACGTGAACGCCTTGTGATAGTGGAACAACCCGTTCTGCCGGCTGTTCGTGAACTCGTCGGTCGGGAACAAGAATCCCGCCAGCCACTCGGCGACGTGAAACAGCAAGCGATGATTCTCCGAACCCATGTACATCACCGTGTCGCCGGGTTCGTCAATCCAATACTTGAATCCCAGGATTGTGTCCTTCATCAGCGCGTTGATTTCGGGACTGAGACGGCGTTGCTCGCGTTCCCAAAACATCAAACGCAAAATTCCTTGAATGACAAAATCGGCGCAGTCGTTGCGCGCGGCGATGAACTCGCACGTCCAGCGAATCGCGCTTTCGTCCACGCGGTCGAATTGCCCCAACGCATAGCGCGCGACCGGCGTCCAGATGCGATGGATGCCGGTCTCGACGTTGTCGGCATAGTGCTCCAACGCGAGACGACGCCGTTCGTCAATCTTGGCGTACCCCTGCGGTGCGGCGACCGGCGTGACCTTGTGGAGATTATTGAACGACGTGGTCGTGAACGGTTGTCCGTCGCGTAACCACGCGCAGTGGAGATGATACACGCCATCGGCAAGGAACTTGCCTAAAGCCAACGTCACTTGCCCCGCGACGGTCGGCATCACGGTTTGCAACACCTTGCCTTCTGACGATACGAGATCGACCTTCAACTTGAATCCACTGTTCGGATCGCCACTCGCGGCGGCTTGACCCAGGATCAGACCCAGGTCGTGCTCAGGATAAATAATGTCGCGCGGTAAACGTAGCCGGCTCAATTCCTCTTCGACGAGCGCGCGCGTTTGCAGCGTCATCTCCGGCGCAAGCGGCGCGCGCACAGTCGCATCGCTATCGGTGATGACGAGTTGTATGCCAACCTGCGCCATGCGCGCGATGCGGAACAAGCCGACGTTCACCACGTTTTCGCCCGATTGCAACGCCGCTTGAAAATGAAACGCGTTGACCATGCCTTGGCGCGTCGGCGACGCGTTCGCGCTATCAAAGACGAGCGTGCCGTTGATGAACACGATGGCGCGACAATCGTTGATAATCAAACGGCATTCGCGCGTGCCGGCTTGCGCGGGTGTGACGAGCGTGGACAACAACGCCGCGCCGAGATGATTCTTGATGTTGTACGTGCCCCACGAAAGATATTTTTCCGGACCGCGCACCAGGTTCCAGCGCGTCGTCTCGCCGTGAAACGTAGTCGTTTGTCCTTCGACTGGCGCGAGCGCGAAAAGTTTCTGCGCCTCATCCACAATCTCATTCATCGCGGTGCGTCCCACCGGCGAGGTCTTGTTTTCAAAGTACGACAAGCCCACGACTTTATCCGACACATCGTGATTGAACGCGCCAAGCATGATCCAGGGTTTGAGTGTATCGCCGGCGTGAACTTGACGAACCAGGTTTTCGGTTGCAGACATGGTAACGCGCTCCATTGGCAAGTTGGTAACTTGCCCCACGTGGCGCAAATTTCCAATTTGCGTTACGATTTTTTAGTTGAGACGTTTGACGTACGGCTTGCCCTCGGCAAGCACCTCGTGCACGATGGGCAGCCACTGGCTGATCGGGATATTTTGCGGGCACTTGTTTTCGCAATCGAGACATTGCAGGCACGCGCTCGCTTGGTTTTCGGCGGGAACCCATTGCTTGTACCAGCCGCGCATCGCATCCGGTTTGTCGTACATCATCCCTTCGTTGTACGCCGCAAAGACGCGCGGAATCGCGACGCCGTTCGGACACGGCAAGCAGTACTCGCACTTGGTGCACGGAATCGGGGAGAGTTCGCCATACTTGGCACGCACCTGATCGAACAACGCGAGTTCCGGCGCGGCGAACGAATTGACGCGCGATGCGGATGCGCTCGCGATATTTTGGACGACCTGCTCCATTGTGTTCATGCCGCTGAGCACGACCGACACTTCGGGTTGATTCCACAACCACTGCAAAGCCCAGTCAGCGGGCGCGCGCTTGGCAACAGCCGTGTCCCAAATGTCCTGAACCGGCGCGGGCGGGTCAACGAGTTTGCCGCCAAGCAACGGCTCCATGACGACGACCGCCATGCTCTTCGCCGCCGCGTATTTCAAACCCTGGGTGCCGGCTTGATTTTCAATGTCCATAAAGTTGTACTGAATCTGACAGAACGTCCAATCGTACGCGTCCACGATCTCTTGAAAGACCGGCAACTTGTCGTGAAACGAAAAACCGAGATGCCGGATGCGTCCATCCGCCAGCGCGCGCGCCGCCCATTTGAGCGTGTCCATGCCGCGCAGTTTGTCCCAGCGTTCGCGATTGAGTCCGTGCAACAAATAAAAATCAATGTGGTCGGTCTGCAATTTTTGCAATTGCTCGTTCAAGATCGGGTCGAGGTCATCCGCGCTCTGAACTTTCCAGACGGGCAACTTCGTCGCCAAGCGAACTTTTTCGCGATAACCGTCCTTGAGCACGCGCCCAACGAACAATTCACTGTTGCCGCCGTGATAAGGGTACGCGGTGTCAATGTAATTCACGCCGCGATCAATCGCGTACCGCACCATGCGCGTCGCTTCGGGTTCGTCAATGTTCGCGCTGTCCCCATTCTTGATCGGGAGCCGCATACACCCAAAGCCCAACGCCGATGCGTGCCAGTCCAATTTTCCGAATCTACGATAATTCATCTGGGGTTGCCTCCGGTTTTTGTAATATTCGTCGCGAAGAACGATCAAAACCGTAGAGATGTTTGGGACGCGGACGAACGCGGAATACGCGGATAAAAACAAAAAATCCGCGTTTATCCGCGTTCATCCGCGTCCAAATAATTTTGGTTGCGGTCTTGCCGCGTTATGTGGTTGATTGCCATGCTGTCGCGGTTCTCGCGATCAACTTTCCTTCATCAACCAGGGCGGAAATTGTTTGCCTTGCGCGCGCAGATGGCTCGCGTACAAAAAACGATGCACGTCGTGCGTATAGTACTGACCGAAGCGTTTGCCCGGCAACACATCGAGCAAGCGCTCGACGACGGTCTGCGCCGTGTCTTCATCCAGACCCGACTCGAGTTCGTAATCGAAATAGATTGCCAGGTCGCGCGCCGGGTTTTCGATGATCCGCTTGACGCCGTACTGGTTTGGATTCAAATGCACCGGCGAGTAGCGCTCCAAAACAAACGTGCCCGGCGATGCGGAATGAATCGCATCTTGATTGGCGTAGATAAAGTTGACCGTGTCTTGCGCGTCGTCCATCGTCTCGGTTGGAAAACCGAAAAAGAAAAACGTGTGATTCCAAATGCCGGCTTGCGTGCCCTCTTGCAAGAGACGGCTCATCGTTTCGCGTTGCGTGCCCTTGACCATGAGTTGAATCATGCGCTCCGATGCCGTCTCCAAACCAAAGAGCAACATGACACAGCCGCCGCGCGCCAGACTGTGCAACAACTCGGGCGTAATCACTTTTTCGAATCGCGCGCAACTACACCAATCAATCGGCGTACCGAGTTCTGCAAGGCGCGCCGAAAGCAGGCGCATCGTGCGCGGCGGAATCGCTTCGTCGGCGAAAAAGATGTGGCGCGCGCCGTACTTGTTATGCAACGTCAGCATTTGCTCGACTAACTGCTCGACCACGACCGGCGCGAATCCCTTGCCCGCGCCGTAGCCGACATTGCAAAACGCGCAGAGACCGTGATAGCATCCGTGTGCGGTGATGAGCGGCAAAACCAGGTCGGGCGCGAGGTAACGCTCCAGCGGCAGTCCATCGAAATCAGGCAGGGTTGCGATGGACGCGTCGGGATGCATCTGCGCCGGGTTCGCGTGAATCGCGCCATTCGCGTGATAGATCAAGTTGGGCACGTCTGCCAAATCGCCGCGACCATCCAACGCTTCCGCTAATCGGAGCAACGGCGTTTCGCCGTCGTAGATGATCGCGCTGTCAATCAGTTCGAACAACGCCGGCACGTGCGGAATTTGTTCGCGCAACATCGAGATGTGCGGTCCGCCCACGGTGACGTGGCACTTTAACCCCGTTTGCTTGACGAGATGCGCGAGCGTCATCGCCGAAAGCATCTGTCCCATCGTCGGAATCGAAATGCCGACGATGTCGGGTCGCTCGCGCACAATGTCGGCGATGATGCCGCGCTGGTAGATGTCGAGGAACATGTTGTGGCGCGGATCGCGCACCGCTTGCAACAAGGTGCGGCTGTTATCTACCGATTGCGCTGGTTGATAATTCAACAAGTCGAGTCGCGCGGGATGGAACGGCAACGAAGCCAGGTCGAAGGATGGCGCGATGACGGTGAACGCGTCCAGACTCTTCTCGCCGTCGTAGAACGCGGGACTGCGAAACACGGCTTTCGCGGCTTGTATTTGCGCCGCGAGTTGTGGACCTTTATCGAATGCCCATTGAATTTTTTCGGGGAGGTCATGCTTGCGACTGGGCGGGAAATCGGCACGGAGACGCTCGATTGATTGCTCGAGATAGGCGCGACTCAGGACGGTGTCGTACGTTTCGAGATTGAGATCGCGTTGAACAACGTCAACTCCGTGCGACCGCAGAAAAGAGGTCAACACCGGCAGCGCCAGGTATGGCATCGCCGGTGTCCAGGGTGGCGGAAAGACGAGATATATTTTCATCGGTGGTCGAACTTTCTAGGTATGCCCCCTGCTCACGCGAATCGAGAACGCGTGGTCAATGGGCGTGACAAACGTCATCAGCACGCGAACGTGCTGCGGCGCTGGCTCGGCGTCGCGCATATTCCAGATGCGATGCGCGACCGCGCCGGGTTCGATGCGAATCACGTCGTCGCCGTAGCGCATCGCGCCGAAACCCTGCTTGAGAAAAATGATTTGCCCGGCGTGCGGTTTCAAACACGAATCCTGGGTCTCCCAAATTCCGCCCGGCGGAAAATCAAACGCGATTTGCGACACGACGCGGTCGAGTCCGTCGAGTGTTTGGTAGCGAAAATCGAAACCCTGGGTTGTCTCACGCGCGATGAGTGTGCTCGTCAGCGGCGGCAGCGTGCGAAGCGCGCGCTGTGGAATCATCGCTTCATATTGATCCGGTGGCACGGGACGACCGAGCGGTTGTTCGTACCCTGGTCGGCGCGGACGCCCCAACCCTTCTGAACGAAACGTCGCCGTGTCACCTTGCACATCGAGCGCGTCGCCGATGAACCAACCGCCGGCGGTGCCAAAATAATTCGCCGAGATTTTGACGGACGATAACTCGGCTTGCCCAAAACGCAGCGTCATCAAACGTGTCACGCCGCGAAAGAACGATGCGCTCAGCGCGTCGCGGCGTACGCGCCAGATGCCGTTGTGTGAAAAGAATCGAGCGAAATTTTCCGGCAGTGGCGCGCTCGTTTGCGCCGGCTCGCCGAATTTGAACATCACGTACGTCATCCATACTTCCGCACCCACGCCGCGCGCAGATGCCTTGTCCCACAGCCACTGTGCTGTGCGCGCGAACACCGGATTCGGAACGACCGATGCGTAATGCAAATACGCCGCCGCGAGTCCGAGCGGAACAATTGCCGTGCCATAATCTTGCCGGTGCGAAAGACCGGTCTCCATTGTGCCATCGGCGTGGAACAAATGCAAATTAAAATTTAGATTCGCGGCGACGGTTGGGCGCGCGGCGGGGCAATCCCAGTGGTCTGCCAACAACAACAACGAACGGTCGCACACGGAATCGTAAATACCGGAACTGCGTTCGATGTACGCGCCGTCGGCGTCAATATCGAATCCTTCGGCGAGATACGCTTCGATGACGGACCTGACCGGCAAATCGGGAAACAGCGCGCCGGCTTGTGCGAGCGCGGACGCGATCACCCAGCGATGGTTCGGCGTGTGAAATCCGCCGGTGAGCAATCCCGGCACGGCGAGCCGGACAAAGCGTTCGACCTTGCCGAGAAAATTCGCCCACGCTGAATCGCGTGGCGCGAGCGGACGACCCAGTTCGATGACCGCGCACAAACTCTGGACGGCAAAGCCGGTGTCGGGGCTGGAATCGTAATTGCAATCGCGCAGATCAATCAAGCCGCTGGGACGTTGCACGCGCAATAGGTACTCGATTGCCATCGTCGCGCGCGCGAGCAAATCCGCCGGCGCGATGCTGGGAACGTGGCGCCGCGCCTCGGCTTGATCGAGATACAAGTACGCGCACCCGGCGATAAACGGCGTGGTCGTGACGTGGCTGGGATCCGCCAAGCCCCATTCCGGGCGAATGATCCCGCCATAGTCGGGATGAGCGGGATCGGTGATTTGGCGCGGCAACGCGGCGACGATAGTTTGTTCGAGCGATTCAAGTACGTTAGTCAGAGTCAGCATCATTACAAGTGTTTACCACCAAAGATGAAAATGCCCACGAAGGTCACGAAGGGCGCCAAGAAAAAACTTTCGTGCGTCTTCGTGTCCTTCGTGGATAAGATTTCTACGCCGCCGCCAAATTCAGCCGCATCGCCTGCTCTACTTTTGGTAAAGTGCGAGCATCAAAATCAAGAACCCAAGTAAGAATGCAATGGGTATGATGATTATGAGCGCAAAACGCAACAGGTTCTTGCGTGCCGCAGGCGAGTTAGTCTGAGTTTGTGCTGCAATGAGTTTCTGCAATGAAGCCACATCGCCGGTGGAAAAGTTTTTTTCCAATTGCCCAAGTTCATTGATTGCCTTGATCCCGCGCCATAATCCCGATAAAGCCCAAGCATGAAAGACAACGCCTAACCATTCGCCAACCGCCAGGAATATCACAGCATCTAAAGCGTACAAAACCATTCCAATTACAACGATCCCTTTGAACCGCTTTCGTCCCAGCACTCCGCATATCGCAAAAATACCAGCAATGAAGAGATCCAAGCCAAAGCCAACAACGCGTATGGCTGTTCCTATCCCAGGGCTAAACTCGCGCGCAAGTGCTGAACTGAAAACATCAATAATCTGGGTCGCACCTAATCCAATTACGAACGTTAAGGAAACACCTGCAAAAAAGGTTGCCGAATTGATCAAGGACAATCCTGCGATCCAGAAGAACCAACCGATACCACCCTTTATTTGATTTTGTAGGGTGAGCATTTTTTGAACGACGGCAATTTGTGTCGCGTCTACAGAATTGGCAACGAGCAGCTCCATGGCATCCTCCAGTTTTTAATTTTTTCGTTCAAGCTTTGGTAATACGAACAACTCCTAACGAATTCTGACTCAAAGTTTGTCACGCTGCTAGGGAACGCTCTCCGGAGCGTTCCCGTTTGCACGACGGAACCAGGGAACAGAACGGCGTCTGTTCCCAAACTCACCCCGCCGCCAAGTTCAGCCGCATCGCCTGCTCGCCGTAGCGGACCTCCAACTGCGATGCCGGCAAATCGGCGACGCAGTACGGGTTATCGTAATGCTTGAATCCGGTGATCGCCGCGACCTGACCGTTGCGTTTGAAATCGCCTTGCCAACCAAACTCCAATGCCTCGCCGCGCAAGGTCGCGCAACGCACGGACAATCCGTCAAAGCGCACGTCGAGCGCGAGAATTTTTTCTTGGAACGCCGCGAAATCGCCGTCGAGCGCGGCGCGTCCCATGTGGCACACCCACACGTTTTCGTGACCGTACGAGCGCAACTCGCGGAACGCATTCTCGCCGCGCGTGATGAACTCCAAGCCGCGCGCCGCGGTGAGCGCGAGATAGCCATCGCCTTTGCGCGCGAACGCCCATCCGTCGCGCAACACGTACTCGTCGAACGCCCACACCGGAAAATACGCGTGCGTGAATCCCAGCCAATCGTTCGCCGGCGATTTGTGCACCGCGATAAGCACATCTTTCCACTGCGCGACGCGCGGCAGAATCACATTGCCGTGCCAAAAGCCGGGGCGATGTGAATTTTCTTCGCTGATGCAAGGCGGATGCGTGACAAAGACGACCGCATCGGGTCCCATTGTCGCTTGCCAAATGTGTTGCTGATACCCAGGTTCACCGGGATGATAGTCCTGCGCCGAGCAAAGCATATAGTCCGGCGTTTTGTACGTCACCTTGTTCACTTCCCAGTTGCCGGTTTCGCGGTCGCACCACGCTTCGAGTTGCCCGGCATGTCGTTCGCGATTCCACATTTCCCCAGAGGGGGGCAGGTCGGCGGCGATGTCGCCGATGATGAGCGGAAAGCCATAGTTCGACATACATGCCAAACTAACGGTCGCCAAAATCTTGTCGTTGAATGCGCCCATGCCCCACATCAAGCGACTGACGCCGGACGTGGATTCGCCGCGCGCGCCCTTGATATGTTGCGTGTACGTGCGTCCATGCGTCGAGCCGAACGCGCCCTTGAACGAATTGAGCGCCATCGTCAAAAACAGCTTGTCCATGATGACCGAAGCCAGGTCGAACACGGCATGGCTCTCCGCCAAATCCGCCAGATGCGCGAGCGCGAGCAGATCTTCTTCGAAATAACAATTCGAATCCCATTCGCGGAATCCGCCCGCGCCGCGCTTGCTCAACCAGGACAGCGCCATGCGTTCGCCTTTTTCGCGATGCCATTGTCCGGTCTGTCCGGCATTCGTAAAAATTCGATCTGGATAAAGTTGCCCCGCCAAAATTTCGCACGCGTGAAATAGAATCTGGTGGTTCTCGGACCAATAACACATCGCGTCGTCGCCTGGCTCGTCCATCCAATACTTGAAATTGAGTACACCGTCTTCAAACGGCTGCTTGAGCGATTCGGGAAAACTGGGATTGTTGCCGTACCGATACATCATGCCGAGCAAACCGACGAGAAAAAAGTCGCTGCAATCTTTGCGTTGATTGATCCCTTCAATCGTTTGCAGGATGACGTCGGTTGTCACGTCCGCCCAATAGCCCAGCGCCATCTTGGCGATTTCGGAAAAGACATTCGTCTCGCGTTGCGCCGCATCGGTCAACGCTTCGGTCCGGCGTTGTTCAAAATCGCCGTAGGGCGTTTCCGCGTATTTGTTTTTCACGGCAGTCAGCGCGATCTTGCGTTCGAGCCGCAGGTTGCCCTCGTAGTACTCGCGCGGTGACGGGATCAAAAAGATGTGGAACGCACCTTCGGGGACTTGGAACGGTGCGGCAAGCGCCAACGCGTGTCCCGCCGACGCGGTTGGGCATCCCTCGGAGTGAATCCACGCCGGTGGTTTTTGCAAACGAACTGTCAGCTCTGCCGAGGTTGCCAGATCGGGCGACCAATGCACCGTGATCTCGTCATCCCACACGAACGTATCGCGATCCAGGTAAGCCGCGACGATGGCTTTTTCGACGACCTGACGGCGCGCGACGCCTTCGTGCACGGTGGGGATGAAAACGTACGCCTCCAATGGCAAACCCAGGATTTGCAGCGCCATCGCGTACGGACATTCGCGCGCGGCGACTTCTTCAAAGCGTACCAGGATTTCGTTGTGCCCTTCGCGCAACTGGGCTTGAAACGAAACGCTGTGTGGAATCTGATGATGGAAATGTTCCTGGCGATGAACATGTTCGCCGCGCCCCGCGACCCACACATCCGCGGGACCATTCGTCGTCAGGATACACGTTACCGTTGTTGCCGCCGGACTCACGACGCGAGTGTACGCCCAGGTGCGGAGGTAATGGCACGTGTGATAAAACGCGGTGCGCTCGACAAAATGATCGTCGTCGCACCGGAAATAATTCCACTCGAGTTTCGCATCGCCGATCTCGAAAGGTTCAGTCTCCACCGGCGCTTGGGTCACGCCCGAATCGGTCTCGTGATAATGCCGGGCAATCTGCAATTTCCAATCCTCGCCTTGATAGCGTTCTAGGTCGAGCACAGGAATCGCTTGCGGACCAGCGACGAGCCAGTTGTGAACGTAACCTTTTTCGAGTTCGTAACGCGCATAGTGTACAGGCATGGATTCCTCTTCCTACGAGTAGTTTACTGCAAGGCGCGCAAGGCGATTTCGAGTCCGCCCAGCGACGCGAGCCACGCGGCGAGTGGAATCGCGGTGGTAATCGCGAATTTCTTCAATAATATGACAAGTCGCGAATCCGTCAAACTTGGCGCGCGTCGAGTTTGCGGTTGCGCTAACGCTTGCGCGGCAGATTTCTCATCGCGATGCGTGACGCTGGTGCGATAAACACTCTCCAGGAACATCACGTACACAAACGCGGCGAGACCACCCAGAAGAATACTCAACTGATTGACCAAGCCGAGCGCGTAACGGTCGCCGCCGAACACGGGCCACAGCGCGTTGACCGCCGAACGAAATTGGAGCAGTGCCACCATACACACCACGATGTTCATCAACCAGAGCAAATAGGCAAGAAAGAAAAGCGCAATGTCTTTCCACATCGGTGAGGAGTTGATCTCTGTTTTCATGGGGATGCCTCGCTCAAAAAAAATAACTGTGGATCGTGCGCCGCGTGGAGATAGGGCAGAGAGGGAAATGAAGGAACTGAGGGAAATCGGCGTGACTTTATTTCCCTCAGTTCCTTTATTTCCTTTTGTTTTCCCTGCCGCCTTCTACGCGCGATAGAGAACGCACCGCACTTTGTGCCCCGCCTCGACCTGGATGTTCGGCGGCTCTTGTTGGTCGCACACTCCACGAATCCGCTTGCCACACCGGGGATGAAACGAGCAACCCTTGGGAAGGGAATACGGGTCGGGTACCGTGCCGCGAATGGACTCGAGCCGTTGGTGCTCGCGCGCTTTCAGTCCCAAGCGCGGAATCGAACGCAAGAGCGCGGAGGTGTACGGGTGCTTGGGATTATGGAAAATCGTTTCCACATCCGCTTCCTCGACGACCTTGCCCATGTACATCACAATCACGCGCTCGCACATCTGCGCGACGACGCCGAGATTGTGTGTGATGTACATGATCGCCATACCCAGTTCTTGTTGCAACGAACGCATCAATTTCAAGATCTGCGCTTCGGTCGTCACGTCGAGCGCAGTCGTCGGCTCGTCGGCGATCAGCAAACTGGGATGGCACGAGAGTGCCATTGCGATGACCGCGCGTTGGCGCAATCCACCCGAAAGTTGGTACGGGTACGCGTCCACGCGTTGTTTGGGTTGCGGAAAGCCAACCAGGTTGAGCATCTCAATGGCTTTGGCGCGCGCCTCGACTTTGCCAACCTTTTGATGGAGCAAGATGGCTTCCATGATTTGATTGCCAATCGTGTGAACTGGACTAAGCGACGCCATCGGCTCTTGAGGCACGAGCGCAATCTCGCGTCCGCGAATACTCCTAATCTCGCTACCCATCGGATTGAGTTCAGTGAGTTTCACCAAATCGGTTACGGTAGAACCAGGTCTGGAATCAGCGGTGCGATGCAGCGTGATCTCACCTTCGACGATCCGTCCCGGCTTGGGCACAATCCGCAAGATCGAGCGCGCGGTGACACTCTTGCCGCAACCGCTTTCGCCCACAACGCCCAAAATTTGTCCGCGCGGGATGCTAAAGTCAACGCCGTCTATTGCTCTGACCGTACCTTCGTCAAGGAAAAAGTAGGTCTTGAGATTCTTGATTTCAATCAGTGTATTGTTTGCAATTGTCATTGATCGCCTCTTATCTCAAGGTTGAAGGATGAAGGACATAATTTCCCCTAGTTCCCCTAGTTCCCTTCTCCATCCTTCAATCTTCATCCTTCATCCTTTATCTCGCGTACGGATCCGCCGCGTCGCGCAAGCCGTCTCCCACAAAGTTGAATGCCAGAACCGACAAGACCACCGCAAAGCCCGGCACCAACACCCAGGGCGACAGCACCAGCGAGCGCACGTTCATCGCTTCTTGCAACAACACACCCCAACTGATCGCCGGGGGACGCAATCCCAGACCGATAAAACTCAAGCCCGTCTCTGCCAGAATCATTTCTGGGATTCGCAACGTCAGCGCCGCGATAATATAGCTCATGAACGATGGCAGCATGTGGCGCAAAATGATGCGCATCTCACTCGATCCGTTCAAGCGCGCGGCGAGCACGAAATCTTCCTCGCGCATCGCGAGGAATCGCCCGCGCACTACGCGCGCCAGCCAGGTCCATCCGACCAATGAAAGGATCACCGTGATGCCAAAGTACGTCTGCTCGACGGACAATCCTGCCGGCAACGCCGCACTGAGCGTCATCCACAGTGGAATCGTGGGAATGGTGCGGATGAACTCGATAACGCGTTGAATGACAATGTCCGCGCGACCGCCATAATACCCGGAGATGCCGCCCAGGACAACCCCAATTGCCAGACTGAGGAACACGCCGACCAAACCCAGCGATAGCGAAAGGCGCGCGCCGTGCGACACGCGCGAAAACATATCTCTGCCCAAGCGGTCCGTGCCGAACAAAAAGACGCCTTGCTGATCTTTTGCCTGAGGAACCCCAAATAGATGAATGTCCGTCTGCCACTGTCCGAGCAACTTGTATTGATATCCATGCACCCAGAATTCGATCGGATACCGGATACTGGTATCTTCCGTGTAGGTGATCGCGAGCGTTTGCGGATCCATCGCGCGCGTGTGCTGATAGACAAAGGGCAAATGAAAATCGCCCGCCGCGTCGCGGATGTGAATCGCCGTCGGCGGCACTTGCTTGAAGCGGAGCAATGCCTCGTCCGGGTCGTAGGGTGAGACGAACTCGCTAAAGACGGCAGTAAAATAAAATACAATCAGAACGACACTGCTGATCAGCGCCATTTTGTGTTTACGATAGCGCCACCACATCAGCTTCCATGGCGGGGCGACGTAAACCTGTTCGGCGGCTTTCTGAAGGTCTTCTTCCTCGAAGCCGATATCTTCGATTTCTTTTTCTGTTTTTCCTAGAACAGCCATGGCTTACCCCTCCACCCGGATACGCGGGTCCACCCACGCCAACAAGATGTCTGAGATGAGCGTGCCGACGACCGTCAATGCGCTCAACAATACCAAGAAACTGCCCGCCAAGTACATATCCTGTGACAGCAACGCGCGCAACTGCATCGGTCCCGTCGTTTGCAGACTGAGCACCACCGACATCAACGTGATGGATGAAATTCGGTTCGCCAGCGACCAACCGACCGTGCTAAAAAATGGATTCATCGCGACGCGCACCGGATATTTCCAGACCAAGCGTCCCTCCGTCAACCCTTTCGCACGCGCCAATTCCACGTAGGGTTTGTTCAGTTCATCGAGCAGATTAGCGCGTGTCGTTCGGATTTCACCCGCCGTATTTTCAATCGCGACGATCAAGCCCGGAATCCAGATGTGCTTGAGCAAATCCACAACTTTATCCCACGACCACGGCGCTTCCAAGTACTGCTGCGAGTATAGCCCGCCGACGTTCAAGCCAAGTTGAGTCTGTGCGAAATACATGACAATCAGTGCCCAGAGAAAAGCGGGCACGCCTACACCGACAAAACTGATCACCGACATGGCATAATCGGGTATTGAATACTGGTGCGTGGCAGAATAGACGCCGACCGGGATCGCGATCAACCAACTGACCAATAGCGAAAAGACCGCGAGCAGTACGGTCAAACCCAACCGCTCCCAGATCAGATCGCCGACCGGCTTTTGCCATTCCATGGATTGTCCCCAGTCGCCGCGCAGCACAATGCCTTCGACCCACTTCAAGTACTGCACATAGATCGGCTCGCCCAAGCCATAGCGATCCCGCATCGCATCAATCGCCTCTTGTTGAATGTTATCGCCCATGGTGCGTAACTGCGCGACATACGAGGTCAGGTAATCGCCCGGCGGTAGTTGGATCAGAACAAAAGAGATGATAGAGATCAGGAACAAAGTGGGAACCATGATCATAATTCGCCGCATTATATAAGCTACCATATACTGCCTCCATCAAAACCCTAAAGGTTGCGTAGGGGCGGGTAACCCCGCCCCTACTTGGGTCTGTTTCTCCAACAACTAAGCCATGTGCTTGCTGGGGTCGTCCCAGTAGTACGTCTCACTGCTGGCGAATTGCTCATCACCGGTTGGATCGTCATTCGGTAGACCGGGCGGATAGCCCTTGAAGCCGTTCTTCACGATGGTGGGCGTGGGCTGCTCGCCAAGAATGCCGATGTAGGGCAACTCGGTCGCCCAGACGTCGAGCAATTTCTTGAACGCCGTCGTCTGTTTCACGGGATCCGGTTCGACGATAACCTCCTCGTCCCAGATCTTCCAGATATTGCGAATCCAGTGATCTTTCGGCGGCTCGACCGCGTTCGGGTCCTGTGGGTTGAGATACCAGAGACCCCAAGCGACAGCCCATGGTCGGTCGGCGTTAAGACCGCGGAAGAGCTGAGCTTCTGGCACGATCGGCAACACCGTGCGGTCGCCGCCCCACCACGCCGCCTCGATGTCGTTGGCAGTATAGTGTGCGGTGTAGAGTGACCGCTCGGCATACTTGTAGGTTGCTTTGATGCCGATCTTGGCGAGGTCCTTGCTCACGAGCAACGCGGCATCTTCGGTTGGTGTACCGGCTTGGTCAGTTCCCTCGACAGTGAAGGTGATCGGTCCACTGCCATCCCTGTAGAGCCGGAAACCATTCGCATCTTTCTTGGTGTAGCCGGCTTCGTCCAGCAATTTGTTCGCCGTGTCGGGATCGTACTTGATGTAGGCATTGGACAGTTTTTCATAGTACTGCGGCGACATGGGGATCGGGCTGTACTGGCGCGGCTTGTACATGCCATTAAAGACCAACTGGTTGACTTGTTCCCGGTTGATCGCATGCGAAATGGCGATACGCGCGTTCCGTTGATTGAAGAATTCGGCAAGTGGCTTGTTCTTCGTCGTCAGGTTGAGCTGCATGGCAACGTGACCGGCGCCAATTCCCATGACCGTTTTGTAATCGCCCTTGGCTTCGCCGCTCTTGTAAAGCGCCAAGTTGGCGATGGTCATGTGACGATATTGCATGTCAATTTCGCCGTTGGTCACCCACAGATTGAGCACCTCAGGAGATTCAAACAGGCGATGCGTGACCTTGTCAATGTAGGGGAGTTGGTTGCCCTGCGGGTCTACGCCGAAGAAATAGGGATTGCGCTCCATGACGAAAAGCTCTTTTGACATTTCGCCTTTTGCGACCCATCCTCCGAGGTGCGGTCTGGCAATATTGAGATACCACCACTGCGCCCGATCCACGTAGAACTTTTCCCAACTGGCAAACCCGGCTTTTTTGTACTCTGCTTCCAGCGCCGCTTTGTCGGTCGTCGTATCTTCGTGGAATTTTGTCATAAAGTGGCTGGGTGTAACCGGACCCGCCGAGGAAGTGCCTCCCTGAGCGCCACGAACCATGTTGTAGATGAACATTGGCTTGGGCTTGTTGTACGTAAACTTGGCGGTGTACTTGTCCACGACTTCGAACTTGGCATAGGTCTTGTCGGGGTTCGCCCAGATCGTTTGCAGGCTGGCAGTCACCTTCTTGTTCAGCAACTCGTTCTTGTACCACCAGGCATAATCTGCGGTGGTGTGCTCCACGCCATCCGACCACTTGAGTCCCTCGCGCAGTTTGATGGTCCAGGTGGTGCCATCCTTGCTGACCTCCCAGGATTCAAGGACGCGCGGAACCAGGTTCAGGTTCTTGTCGAACCAAGCCCACCCACGGTCTACCAGTTTGGTGGGACCCCAGCGGTCCGAGACGCCATTGAACGCGCGCCGCCAGGTACCGCCGTGCTTGCCGGTGCCTTCGTACGATGCGACGACCCAGGGTTTCTTGGGCAGCCGGTTAGCAATAGCGGGCAACTTGCCGGCTTTCACCAAATCAGCCAGCATTGGAGCTTCCTTGTACTGCGCCGCCGGGGCTAGCGTCGGGGCGACGGTCCCCGGGGGCGCTACGGTTGCAGCGGGCGCGGTGGTCGGGGCTGGCGCACTGGTTGGGGCTGGCGCACTGGTCGGCGCCGGCGCTTTAGTGGGCGGCACCGGTGTCGCGGTTGGCGGTGCGGCGCAAGAGGCGATCACGGCGCCGGCTGCCACGACTCCCGACAACCGCAAAAACTCACGTCGAGTAATCTCGCGTTTCATTTTTCTTTTCCTCCTTTGGAAATCCTAGCGGTTTGCTTATCTTTAACGCGCTTGCCGTTTATTCTTTCGATTTGATCCTTGCCCACCTCCTTTCGCGATGACTTGGTTGCGCGTCTTGCGCAGGCAAACGCTCAGTTCGCCAATTTAGTTTGACCGAGAACGCCGATCAACTTTAATTCATCCGCGCGATGACAACTGACAAAATGATCGCGCGCGATTTCTCGCAAAGCCGGTTCTTCTGTCACGCACCGTTCGATTCGATATTGGCAACGCGGATGGAAATAACAGCCGCTTGGCGGATTCGCCGGGTCGGCAACTTCGCCTTGCAACACAATCGGCTCGGTCCGCAAGCGCGGGTCTGGTTTGGGCGCCGCCGAGAGCAACGCTTCGGTGTAGGGATGCCGGGGATTGATGTACAATTCCGTTGTCGCGGCGCTCTCCACCAATTTGCCCACGTACATCACTGCAACGCGGTCGCTGATATGTTCGACCACGCTCAAGTCATGGGAGATAAACAAATAAGTCAGCCGAAATTTTTCCTGGAGTTCCTTGAGCAGATTGAGGATTTGCGCTTGGACTGAAACGTCGAGCGCCGAGACCGGTTCGTCACAGACGACCAGTTGGGGATGCAGGGCGAGGGCGCGCGCAACGCCGATACGTTGGCGCTGTCCACCGCTAAAGGCGTGCGGATAGCGAGTCATGTATTCGGGACGTAAGCCGACGACGCGCAATAGTTCGGCGACGCGGTCTCTGAGTTCTTTGCCCTGCGCTACTTGGTTGACGTACAATGGCTCGCCAACAATTTCTAAAAGCGTCATGCGCGGGTTGAGCGAGGAATACGGGTCTTGGAAGATCAATTGCATATTCTGTCGCAACTGATTGAGCTGCGATTTGTCGAGCGCGGGAATGTTGACGCGTCCCAGGTTGCGATCGGTGAACCAAACTTCGCCGGCGGTTGGCTCATAGGCGCGCAACACCAATCGCCCGGTCGTGGTCTTGCCACACCCGCTTTCGCCGACTAGCCCAAGCGTTTCACCTTCGCGGATATAGAAACTCACCTTATCCACGGCTTTGACGTGTCCCACGGTTTTGGTCGCGAAAAAACCTCGTTTGATGGGAAAGTGCATTTTGAGGTCACGCACTTCGAGTAGCATCTTGTCGCCTTGTACATTCTCAGCCAATGGATTCCTCCTTGTGTGCCGCGCGCGCGCGTTCTAACACCGCAACGAAATCAGCATACATAACCGACTTGAGCAGATAACCATCCACGCCTTCTTGCCAATCTTCGGGCGGCTCACCCAGACACGAGTAAATGACAACGGGAACATGGCAGATGGCAGGTTCGGCTTTCAATCGGCGCACCACCTCCCAGTCCGTTGTCTCGACCAGTTCGATGTCCAGGATGATCAGAGTAGGTTCGAGGTGAAACGCCATGGCTAAAACGTCACCGCTCCGCGATACGTGGCTAGTCTCGAATCCACTCTCTTCGGAATAGCGTTTCAGGAGATAAGCGATATTGGGGTCATTGGCGCCAATTATGATTGTCTGAGACATAGGATTCTTCTCTCAAGAGACCAACCTTCGCCGTATCCCCAACTGAGGCAGAACTCAGCCCATAGGATCGGGTATTGCTGAGTACTCGCAGATAAATCGGAATGACGAAAAACGAAGACAATCAATTCTTCGCGCTACAGGAAAATACCAATACAAGTTTAATCTAGTTTCGCGTCCGAATCCTCTGTTTTTAGGACATTCACTTGGGATTTTGGAACAAGAATGTGCGTGAGAGCCAAACAAAAAACTGACCCGTCCGTGGGTCAGTTGTGAAATATTTTCAGTTCTTGGCTATTGCCGTGACGAGCAGTGTGTAGATTGTCGGCTCATCGTAACGCCGCGTTTTGCCGCCGCTGATAATCGCGGGGAGACATTCCAATCTCACGCCGAAAAGCGTCTGTGAAATAGTTGCTACTCGAAAAACCAACCGCTTCGGCAACTTGCGTGATGTTTTGATCTCCCGCTTCTAGAAGCTGTTTGGCTTTTTTAACTCGAAAGCGGTTGAGATAGGTAATCGGGGAGATGCCCATTTCCAAATGGAAACAGCGCGTCAAATGCCGCGCACTGACGCCGACGTAGGAAGCCATATCGTCGCGTGAAATGGATTCGGCGTAATGTTCGTGAATAAAAGCCATCACTCTGCCAACCATGCGCCGGGTTTCACTGCCGAGTCGCTTGTTCCGCGCCAAGGTTTGCTTGATGTGCTCCAGCGTTTCCTCGGCAGTGAACAACCCCTTTTGCAATACCGCGGCGACACCGCGATTCAATTGCGCCATTTCTTTTAGAGTCAGCGCCTGCGCGGTCAATACGATCACCGGAATGCCGCGCGATTTTTCGTTCTCTTGCATCTCCGCCAGAACGCCCATTCCATCCAGTTCAGGCATCATCAGGTCAAGCAAGACGAGCGCCGGCATTTCTTGGCGCATGATCTCCAATGCGATACGTCCGTTCGCCGCCTCAAGCACGCGGCAATCCGGCAAAAAGGTCCGCACGATGCGCGTGTGCATTTCCAAAATACTCGGATCGTCATCTACGACCAGGATCACGCTTTTTTCATCGCGCTGGTTGACCCTCAGCCCGTATCGTTGTAAAGCGCGCGCCAATGCCGCCGTGCCCATCGGCTTGGACAAATAGTCCAGGGTCAGCATCGCGCCGGTATCTGGCTCTTGGAGCGAATAGAACAACACCGGAATGTCTTGGGTAACCGGATTGTCCTTGAGCATTTCGATGAGTTGCCAGCCGCGATCTGAAGCCGGTTCATAATCCAACACCACCGCGCCGGGCAATTGCGCCAACACCTGGGCTAACCAATCCGGGTTCGCGTCAATGTCCAGGCGACGGACTTGAAATCCTTCGCGCGCCAAGTATTCTTGCAATCGCGTGCCACTGGCGGCGCGTTCATTCAACAACAAGACCGCGTCTGGGTTCGCTTTCGGGAGCGCGCGCTCCGGCGACGGCTCACGCATGACCGGCAAGGTAAAATAGAAAGCAGAGCCGCCATTTTCGTCGCCCGATGAATGAACCCCAATCTGCCCGCCGTGGAGTTCCACCAATTGCCGGCAAATTGCCAGCCCAATGCCAAGTCCGCCATATCCGCGCGCGACGGTCCGCTCCGATTGCCGGAATTCGTCGAAGATCGCTTCTTGCTCTGACTTGGGCACACCCAAGCCGGTATCGCTCACTCTGACCGTGATGGTCGCGTCGTGGACGGCGACCTGAAGCTTGACCCAGCCATGCGTGGTGAACTTGACCGCATTCGCCACCAAATTCAGCGCCACTTGTTGCAAACGCGATGGATCGCCGTACACCATTGGCAGTCGCTCCGGCATCTCGATCTGCCAAGCCAATCCCTTATCCCGCGCCATCTGTTCGCCCACCAGTGCGACCGTCTTCAGGGTCTCACCCAGGTTGAGCGGCTCTTTCGTCAATTTCAATTGTCCCATCTGACTGCGGGTGAGATCCAACACATCGCGCACCAGGTTGCCCAGATGTTGCGCGCTGAGATGAATGCGCGCCAGGTCCGACCGATAGGGTTCCGGCAAGGGTGGGCGATTGCTGGAACCTTCGCGCAACATCATCTCGCTCAAGCCGACGAGCAACACGAGCGGCGTCATCAATTCATGGCTGACCATCGAAAGAAAACTACTCTTGAGACGGTCGGCTTGCTCCGCCAAATGCCTGCCTTCTTGCGCAGCTTGTTGCGCTTCCAGGGCTTGCCGGTAGAGGCGCGCATTTTGCTCTGCCAGCATTACGCCTTTGAGTGTGGTACTGATTTCGTCGCGTAACACCTCGTACAGGTCGCCGATGGGTCGTTGCGCGAACATGATCAGACCCAGTTGCTCGTCTTGAAAATAAAGCGGCGCGATCAACATGTGCCGCGGTTTGTTGATGAGCAGATCGTTGCCCATTGCTAGTTGCCGCGACTGCACGCGCCGCCCACCTAATCCCAGGTCGCGACGCCCGTTCTCATCAAACGCCAACACGAGGCGACACCACTCGGTCGGATTGGCGGGGTCCTCGTACAACGCGAGATAACAGCTCGCGATGCCGAGATGCGGTAACTCTTCCGCTAAGACATTCATCAACTCGGGCACGCTGGTCATCGTCGCGAGTCCGTGGTTGATTCGGCGCAGACGGATGGTTTGCTGACGCGCCAGCCATTCTTGATACGCGCGCGTTCGGCGCGAGCGTTCGCCAATCATGACCCTGGCTTGGTGCCAAAGGTCTTCGGCGCGCATCAGTGTGGGCTGATCGTTCAGCAAGGTCGGGAGGAGTTGATGCCGCAACGCCGACACCGCCATTTGCCAGACGGAAATATCGCCTCCGAGCGTGACGACTTGGCGCAAGATTCTTTCCAGGGTCGGCAAAAAGATGTCCGGTGCTTTGCCCTCCAACTCATCCCAAAATGCGTCGAGGAATTGGGCAAGTGATTCCGGCAAACGTTCCTTTTCCTCAATCGTTTGCTCAAGGATTGCCAAACACTGTTCACGTGTGACGTTCCCAGGTGTCATCATCGTCGTCTGCTCGAACGAAGGCGACTTGCCCCTGGCTTGCATCACCGCGGGATCTTGGCAGCCGCACGATTGGCGCACGACCAGGTGTGTGGGCAACAGGACTTGATCGGGAACCGGCTCGCCCGCCAACATGGACAACATCAACTTGGCGGCTTGGCGTCCGCGTTCGTACATGCGCCAGGGCACAGTCGTCAACAGCGGTGTGACAACTCGGCTCAGTGGTGTATTGTCGAAACCGACGACCGACACATCCTCCGGCACGCGGATTCCGCGCGCATGCAAAATCTCCATGGCTTCGACCGCGAGGTTATCGTTGACGCCCACCACCGCGTCAAAACTCGTGTGGTGTTGATCGAGCAGCGTGTGCATCATCGCCGCGCCACCCGAACTAAACCATTTGTTCGGCGGCGAAACCAATTCGGGGATGAAAGGCAAGCCGTATTCTTTCAACACATCGAGATAAGCGCGATAGCGTTCCTGGGCATCGCGGTGACCTTCTGGACCGCGAATAAAAACGAGACGGCGCCGTCCATGGATCGTAATCAAGTGAATCAGGGCTTCGCGCATGCCTTGATAACTATCGAGGAGAACACTGGGGATACCGTTCACCACGACGCCGATGCTCACCATCGGGAGTGGACGATAACGCGCGCAAAACAGTTCGACGCTCTCAAGACCGACGTAGCTAAATAACGACGAAGTCCAGATGATCAAACCATCCAGACCAGTCTTGTCAATCATATCGTAGACGACATTGCCGCGCTTGGAGAAATCGAGAGGATCGTCAAGATAGCCGCCGGTAAAGCACAACAAGTCGCCGCCCTGCGCTTGAATCGTATCGGCGATGCCGGGCCACAGACTGGAGCGCGAATCACCCGCGACATTATCCAAAATAACGCCAATCGTGAGGCGTGTGCGAGCAGAAGAGTCGGTCATGGATTTATTCTCGTTCGCATATAAACTATCTCTATGCGCGATTTTGTTCCAAAATCTCGAATGAATGTCCCAAAAACAGAAGACTCGCACCGCAAACCGCGCTAAACTTGGAGCGAATGCGTCTTGCGCCGATTCCCTTGTTCTTGAAATCTGCTAAAAGTATAAGGCAGAATATAGAGCGTGTCAAAAACGACGCGACCGAATTGTGCGACGGAGTATGCCGGTGAAAAAACATTTCGACTTGCTCGACGCGAACGCACGCGACTTGTTCGTCGCTGCGATGCGATGGATGGAAAGCCATTGGGACGAGGCGGCAGGTCTGTTGGGGAACCCAGGCGACGACGATCACGCCACACCGTACCATTCGATTCGCGGGAGCGTGTGGTACGCGTTCGGCTTGCTGATGCGAAACAGCGCCGGCGATGTCGCGCGCGCGGTGCGCGTGATGGACACGGTGCTCGATTACCAGTTCGATGCGCCGGGGCGCGTCTTTCACGGCACATTCTTTCGCGCGCCGGAAGAACCGTACCCGCCCGCCGATGCCGTGATCTGGCGCGATTACGATCCGAACTGGCGCGAATTCATCATCACCGCGCTCGCGCTCGTACTTTTTGAGTACACGGAGCAATTACCGGAAACGCTGACGCAAAAAATGGACGGCGCGATTCGTAAAGCAGTCGCCGGCGCGCTCGCGCGCGGATTGAGCGCGTCGTACACGAACATCGCGCTGATGTACGCGTTTATGCTTTGCTTCGCCGGCAAACGCTTTGACGAACCGGCGTGGTTTGCCGAAGGCGAACGCATGGCGCGCGAGGTGTACCGCCTCTTCAAGCAACACGACGCATTTGCCGAATACAACTCACCGACGTATTATGGCGTTGATGTGTACGCGCTCGCGCTGTGGCGGTCATATCCCGCGCTCTCGCCTCTGCTCGCGCAACTCGGCAGTGAGATGGAAGCGACGCTCTGGCGCGACATCGCGCAATTCTATCACGCCGATTTGCGAAATCTCGCGGGTCCGTATGATCGCAGTTACGGCATGGATCTCTGTCGCTACATCTCCGTCATTGGAATTTGGATGCGGCTGGCAACGGATAAACAACTCGCGCCATTCCCGAACACGGATCATCCTTTCGATCACGAACACGATATTGGCTTCGTTCCGTTGGTCGCGTTCCTCGGCGCGAATGTGCCCCCCGATGCGCTCGAACATTTCGTCGCGTTTCGCGGCGAACGCCAGGTCGAGCACGTTCTTGCGGATGCGCCGCGTTGCGTGGCAACCGCGTGGCTCGGCAAAGACCGGATTATCGGCGGCGAGTTTACGAGTCGCACCGCGCCGCAATCGAATCAACTGCATCCCGCGACGATCCATTGGCGCGTGGATGCCGAACACGTTGGCTGGGTGCGCGCGTTCTATCTCGAACCGGTGGATGCGCGCGCGAGCAAAAATCGTTTGGAGATGACGACGACGAGCGAGATCGCGTTTCTCGTTCACGCGCCCGGCGCGCGCATCGCACAAATTGCGCGCGATACCTGGGATTTGCCCGGCTTGTCCCTGCGCGTCGAAACGAATGCCGCCGAGTTTGACGTTCAACCGCGCGAGGATTGCTTCGAGGTGCGTTACATCGTCGCGCCGGGGCAGGCGATCAATTGCGTGTTGAACTGCGAAAGCAATTAGCTTATCGGTATCAGATTTCTTTTCGCCGCCGAAGCGCGCACACTTCGCAACACGCAAGATTTCTTCTGCGAATTTCTGTGTGGTTCTGCGGCGACAAGGGGTATTCCTTCCATGACCAAAATCGCCTTGATTGGCGCGGGTAGTATCGTCTTTACGCGTAACCTGTGCAGTGATATTCTGCTCACACCCGTACTCCAGGATTGCACGCTCGCGCTGATGGATATTGACCCAGTGCGACTCGAACGCAGTCGCAATCTCGTGCAAGCGATGATTGACCAGCGCGGACTCTCCGCGCGCGTCCAAGCCACACTCGACCGGCGGCAAGCCGTGCAAGACGCGCAGTACGTGATCACCACTTTTCAACAGGGCGGACTGGATGCGTACGCGCTCGACATCGAGATTCCGAAAAAGTACGGCGTCGAACAATGCGTCGGCGACACGTTGGGACCGGGCGGCGTCTTTCGCGGCTTGCGAACGATCCCAGTTCTCCTGGATTTGTGCGACGAGATGGACGAACTTGCCCCCGACGCGTTGCTCCTCAACTACGTCAATCCGATGGCAATCAACTGCTGGGCAATCGCCGATGGTACTGGTCGCCCGCACGTGGGACTGTGCCATAGCGTGCAAGGCACCGCGGAGATGTTGGCGCGATGGATTGACGTGCCGTTCGAGCAAGTTTCGTTCTTGTGCGCGGGCATCAATCACCAGTCCTGGTTTCTCGAATTTCGCGATGGCGCACAAGACCTTTACCCGCGCATCTCGCAAGCACTGGAACGTCAAGAAATTATGGACGAAGAACCGGTGCGCGGTGAGTTGATGAAGAACCTGGGTTACTTTGTCACCGAGTCGAGCGGTCACGCGAGCGAGTACGTGCCGTACTTTCGCAAAACCGCGCGCAATGTCGAAGAAGAACTAGCGCCCCGTTTCAAAAACTCGGCAGATGCCTGGTTCGACTTTGGGCGCACGGGCGGCTACTTGCGCCACTGCCAAGCCCGCGTCCATCGCGCCGAGCAAGAATTTCAAGAACTGATCCAAGGCGTCAAAAATCTGCCGACCCAGCGCACGCACGAGTACGGCTCGTACATCGTCGAAGCGATGGAAACGAATCAGCCCGCGCGTATCAATGGAAATGTGCCCAACACCGGTCTGATCACAAACTTGCCTGACGGTTGTTGCGTTGAAGTGCCTTGCCTGGTAGATTGCAACGGTGTCCAAGGTGTGGTCGTGGGCAATCTGCCAACGCAATTGGCGGCGGTCAACCGTACCAATATCAACGTGCAAGAGCTGGCGGTCGAGGCATCCTTGACCGGGAACAAGGACGCGGTGCATTATGCCGTGATGGCGGATCCGCTCACCGCCGCCGTTTGCACCCTGCCCCAAATCCATGCGCTGGTGGACGAGATGTTAGAGGTGCAAGCCCGGTGGTTGCCTCAGTTCCAAGGTTAGCATCAAGCCCTGAGTACGTTGGCGATGTCGGATTAGCTATAGAGCACATAGACGCTTCGCACATGGAGAAATTCATTTTGTTTTCTCTATGCTCTCGATGTTCTCTATGGCGAAAAAACAATTCATAACGGAGAGTTTATGAAACCTTCACCCATCGTCCGCTTTTCTGCGATTGGCATCAATCACAACCACATCTACGGTCAGGCGCGCTTGCTTTTGCGCGCGGGCGCAGAATTCGTTTCGTTCTACGCGCCGGAACCAGACCTCATCCCGGAATTCGCCAAAGCATTTCCGCAAGCGCGCCTAGCTTCGAGCGCGCAAGAAATTTTGGACGACGAAAGTATTCAACTCGTCATCAGCGCGGGCATCCCGTGCGACCGCGCGCCGCTCGGAATTAAAGTCATGCAACACGGCAAGGATTACATGACTGACAAGCCCGGCTTTACCACGCTCGAACAACTTGCCGAGGTGCGCCGTGTCCAAGCCGCAACGAAACGCATCTACTCGATTTGTTTCAGCGAACGCTTGGAAGTGCGCGCCGCCATCCAAGCCGGTGAATTGATCCAAGCTGGCACGATCGGCAAGGTCGTGCAGACGGTCGGCTTGGGACCGCATCGCATCAATCCACCCGTACGTCCCGACTGGTTTTATCAGCGCGCCAAGTACGGCGGCATCCTCGCCGACATTGCGTCGCACCAAGTTGACCAATTCCTGTTCTACACCGGCTCGACCCAAGCCGAGGTCGTCGCGTCCCAGGTCGCGAATTTCAATCACCCGCAATTTCCGGAATTGGAAGATTTCGGCGATATGCTGTTGCGAAGCGACCAGGGCGCAGGGTACATTCGCGTGGACTGGTTTACGCCGCAAGGGCTAGGCATGTGGGGCGATGGTCGCCTGACGATCATCGGCACGGACGGTTACATCGAATTGCGAAAATACATTGACATTGCCGGGCGCGCGGGCGGCGATCACCTCTTCCTCGTTGATCAAAAAGGCATTCGCTATTTCGATTGCAGCCAACACGATTTGCCGTACGGTCCGCAACTCATCGCGGATGTTTTGAATCGCACGGAAACCGCGATGCCGCAAACGCATTGCTTCCTCGCGTCGCAACTCGCGCTCGAAGCCGAAGCCAACGCGCAGAGATTGGGATATTTGTCATAGAATCCAGGTTTCTTTAAGAAACCTGGATTCTGGAAGATATTGATTCACGAAAGGAATAAACGATCATGGTTCAAGTCGCAATCATCGGAACCGGCGGAATTTCGGACAGCCACATTTGGGGCTATCTCGAATTCCCGGAAAAATGCGAAATTGTCGCGCTCGTGGATATTTATCCGGAGAAAGCGGTTCAGAAAGCGGAAAAGTATGGACTGAAAGCCAGGATTTACAACGATCATCGTTTGCTGTTGAACGACGGCGATTTCGACCTGGCTTCGATCTGCACGCCGCCGTACGTTCATGCCGAGATCGCGATCAATTCGCTCAATGCCGGCAAGCACGTGCTCGTCGAAAAACCGATGGCGACCTCGCTGCAAGAATGCGATCAGATGCTGAACGCCGCGCAAGCGAACGGCAAACTGCTTTCGATTGTCGCGCAAAATCGCTTCAAGACTCCGAACTGGAACTTGAAAAAGATGGTCGAGCAGAATGTCATCGGCAAAATCGTTCACGCGCAGGTGGACTCGTTCTGGTGGCGCGGACAAAACTATTACGACCTGTGGTGGCGCGGCACCTGGGGCAAGGAAGGCGGCGGTTGCACGCTGAATCACGCCGTTCATCAGATTGATCTTTTTCAATGGATCATCGGGATGCCCGCCGAATTGCAAGCGGTCATCGCGAACGTCGCGCACGACAATTCCGAGGTCGAAGATTTTTCGACGACCGTGCTCCGATACGCGAACGGTGGCATCGGACAGATCACCGCATCGTTGTTGCATCACGGCGAGCCGCAACAATTCGTGATTCAAGGCGAGCGCGCGACCATCGCCGCGCCCTGGAAAGTCGTCGCGTCCAAACAAAAAGAAAACGGTTTTCCCGAACCCGATCCGGCATTGGCGACAGAAATCCAAGCGCGGTACGACCGATTACCCGAATTGGCTTACACCGGTCACACCGGGCAAATCGCGAACGTGCTCGCGGCGCTGGAAGGCAAAGAGGATTTGCTGATTGATGGTCACGCCGGGCGACGCACGATTGAATTGATCACCGCGATTTATTATTCCGGCACGCACGGCGAAAAAGTAAAATTGCCGCTGACGCCGAGCAATCCGTTCTACACGACCGAAGGCATTCTCGCGCACGCGCCGCGCTTTCACCCAAAGACCAAGAGCGTCGAGAATTTTGCGGACGATGCAATCATCGTCGGCGCATCGAGCGACCAACCATCCCAGGAGAAACCCAGTGCCGATTCGCGCGATCATTCTTGATGTGGGCGGCGTGATTCTGCATGAGCGCGATCACACCAAGCGATTCGAGTGGGAGGCGCGTCTCGGATTGTCCCAGGGTCAATTGACGCGCCTCGTACTCGATTCCGAACCGGCGAAACACGCCGCGTCGGGTCTAGTCGCCGAACCTGAGGTGTGGCGCGCGGTCGGCAGCCAACTCGGATTGAGCGATGAACAGACCTGGGAATTACAACGCGATTTCTGGTCGAGCGAGCAACTCGATACTGTCTTCGTCCAGTTCCTCCAGGGTTTGCGCCCGCCGTACAAGGTCGGCATTTTGAGCAACGCGTGGTCGGACGCGCGTTCGATCCACAATTCCAAATTCAAGTTCGATGCGTGGATGGATGGCGCAATCTATTCTGCCGAAGTCAAACTGCTCAAGCCCGACCCGCGCATCTACGAACTTGCCTTGTCGCAGCTCAATCTGCCGGCGGATGCGTGCGTGTTCGTAGACGACAAGTTGTCGAACGTGCAGGTCGCGCAGACGCTGGGTATGTGCGGCGTTTGGTATCGCGACACGCCGCAAACGATTCACGACATCCAGACATGTCTGAATGGACACGTCGCACCATGAGTACTAGAAACCAGGTTTCTTGAAGAAACCTGGTTTCTAGTACAAATCTGACACGAGGAAACATCATTGTGAAAGAGAATCTGTCAACGCCAATTTATCAAGCCGCCGCGTATTCGACCGCCGAGCGCGTCCAGGATTTGCTCGCGCGGATGACGCTCGCGGAAAAGATTGCGCAACTCGGCTCGTGCTGGGTGTACGAATTGCAAAACGAACAACAGGGTTTGGCGGAAACCAAAGCATCGTCGCTGATCGCGCAAGGCATCGGGCAAATCACGCGCGTCGGCGGCGGCAGCACGCTCGCGCCGCGCGCCATCGCCGAAATGTCGAACGCGATTCAAGCGTACCTCGTCAATCACACACGACTCGGCATTCCCGCCATCGTCCACGAAGAATGTTGTAGCGGCTACATGGCGCTCGGCGCGACGTGCTTTCCGCAAATCATCGGACTGGCAAGCACGTGGATGCCGGAACTCGCCGAGCAAATGACCGCGATCATTCGCACGCAGATGCGCGCAGTCGGCGCGCACCAGGGTCTCGCACCCGTGCTCGACATCGCGCGCGACCCGCGTTGGGGACGCGTCGAAGAAACGTTCGGCGAAGACCCGGTGCTCGCGTCGCAAATGGGCATCGCGTACGTGCGCGGTTTGCAAGGTGCGAATTTACGCGAGGGCGTAATGGCGACCGGCAAACATTTTCTCGGACACGGCATTTCCGAAGCCGGGATGAACTGCACGCCGGTGCATATCGGTCCGCGCGAATTGCGCGATGTGATTTTGATGCCGTTCCAAGCCGTCGTGCAACAAGCGCACCTTGCCTCGATGATGAACGCGTACTCGGAACTCGATGGCGTTGTCGTCGCGGCGTCGCGCGCGATCATGACCGATCTCTTGCGCGGCGAGATCGGCTTTGATGGCTTGGTCGTTTCGGACTATCGCGCGATTTCGATGCTGTACAATTATCATCGCGTCGCGACCGACGCGGCGCACGCCGCGCACCTCGCGTTGAATGCCGGCATTGATGTCGAACTGCCGACGATAGATTGTTACGCCTCGCCGTTGTTGCAAGCAGTCCAAGCCGGCGTGATTCCCGAATCCCTGGTTGACATTTCGGTCGAGCGCATCCTGCGAAAAAAATTCGAACTGGGTCTGTTCGAAAATCCGTACGTGGACATTGATCGCGTGCTGTCCGTGTACGACACGCCGGCGCAACGCCAACTCGCGCGGCAGATTGCCGAGCAAAGCATTGTGCTGTTGAAGAACGATGGCAATGTCTTGCCGCTATCCAAGACGTTGAAGAGCATTGCCGTCATCGGACCGAATGCGAATGAGGCGCGCCATTTGTTCGCCGATTATTCGCATCCCGCGCACATCGAAACGTTGTTAGAAAAGCAACCCGAACTCGCGACGCTTCTCAAATGCGATCCGCACTCGAACGGCATCGTCCCAGGATCGGTGCAAACGCAAACGATTCTCGACGCGATTCGCGCGCGCGTATCGCCGGACACGCGCGTGCTCTTTGCGCCGGGCTGCGCGATCAACAACGCCGACCACTCTGGATTTGCCGAAGCGATTCAGGTCGCGCAATCCGCCGACGTCGTCGTCCTCGTCGTCGGCGACAAGTCCGGTTTGGCACTGGGATGCACATGCGGCGAATCGCGCGACAGCGCGGATTTGCTTTTGCCGGGCGTGCAACAAGAACTCGTCGAGAAAATCGCGGCGGTGGGCAAGCCGACCGTCGTCGTGCTCGTCAACGGTCGTCCGCTCGCGATTTCGTGGATCGCGGAAAATATTCCGGCGATTGTCGAAGCGTGGTTGCCGGGCGAAGAGGGCGGCGCGGCAATCGCCGAGGTTTTGTTCGGCGAGGTGAACCCAGGTGGCAAATTGACGATGACGTGGCTCCGCTCTGTCGGTCAAGTTCCCCTCTTTTACAATCACAAACCATCGGGCGGACGCTCCAACTGGCAAACCGATTACGTTTCGCTTTCGGTCACGCCGCTCTTTCCGTTCGGTCACGGTTTGAGCTACACGCAGTTCGAGTACTCGAACTTGCAAATTGATTCGACAGACGCGCGCGCCACGATCAGCGCGCAAATCAAAAACATCGGCGCACGCGCTGGCGACGAGGTCGCGCAGTTGTACATCCGCGATGAGGTCGCTTCGGTGCCGCGCCCGGTGAAGGAACTGAAGGGATTCAAACGCGTCCATCTCGCGCCCGGCGAATCGCGCACAGTTGTATTCGAACTGCCGCTGGACTTGCTCGCGTTCTACGACGAAGCGATGCAACTCGTCGTCGAGCCAGGGACGATCCAGGTGATGCTCGGAAGTTCATCGCAAGACACTCGCTTGAATGGCTCGTTCGAAATTCTGGGAAGCAAACGCATCGTTCCGCAGCGCGTGTTCGCCGGCGCAACCCAAGTTCGCTAAAGACCTGATCTGTCATTGCGAGACCCGAAGGGTCGAAGCAATCTCCTCGCAGGTTGGGGATTGCTTCGTCGCTTTGCTCCTCGCAATGACAAGACGACCAGGAGTCTAATTGATGTCCAGTTATCTTCTAGGCATTGATGTTTCGACGACGGCGACGAAAGCGTTGTTGATTGACGAACGCGGCGCGGTCGTCGTCGTTGCCGCGACCGAGTATCCTTTCGAGACGCCGCACCCGTTGTGGAGCGAGCAGGACGCCGCGCTATTTTGGAACGGCACCGTGCAAAGCATTCGCGGGGTGCTCGAAAAATCGCGCGTCAATCCCGGCGACATTGCCGCGATTGGGTTGACCGGGCAAATGCACGGCGCGACCTTGCTCGACGCGCACGGCGAACCGTTGCGCCCGTGCATCTTGTGGAACGATCAGCGCACGCAAAAACAATGCGACGACATCACCGCACGCGTGGGCGCGGCGCGCGTATTGCAACTCACCGGCAATCCCGTACTCACCGGTTTTACCGCGCCAAAAATTTTGTGGGTGCGCGAAAACGAACCGGACGTGTATCGCCGCGTCGCGCACGTTCTGTTGCCGAAGGATTACGCGCGCTACAAATTGACCGGCGAATTTTTCAGCGACGTGTCCGATTCGTCCGGCACCTCGCTGTTCGACGTGGGCAAGCGCGCGTGGTCGGATGAGATGTTGCGCGCGCTCGACCTGCCGCGCGCATGGATGCCGGAGGTGACCGAGTCGCCGGTCGTCAGCGCGAAAATTTCCGCCGACGCCGCGCACGCGACCGGGTTGCTCGCCGGCACGCCGGTCGTGGGCGGCGGCGGCGATCAAGCCGCGGGCGCGGTCGGGACCGGCATCGTGCGCGAGGGCATCGTCTCGGCGACACTCGGCACATCGGGGGTCGTGTTCGCATCGAGCGATGCGTATCGCGTCGAGCCGCAAGGACGCTTACACGCGTTCTGTCACGCGGTTCCGGGCAAGTGGCACTTGATGGGCGTGATGCTTTCGGCGGCGGGAAGTTTTCGTTGGTATCGCGACGCGCTCGGCGCGCACGAAAAAGAAATCGCGGCGCGAACGAATGAGGATGTGTACGATGTGCTGACGCGCGACGCGGCGACTGCGCCCGCCGGTTGCGAGGGCTTGCTCTTTTTGCCGTACCTCACCGGCGAACGCACACCGCATCCCGATCCGAATGCCCGCGGCGCGTTCATCGGCTTGACGGTGCGGCACACCAAAGCGCATCTCACGCGCGCGGTGCTCGAAGGCGTCAGTTACGGCTTGCGCGATTCGTTGGAGTTGATGCGCGCGCTCGGCGTCACGCCGACCCAGGTTCGCGCGTCGGGCGGCGGCGCGCGCAGCGCGTTGTGGCGACAGATTCTCGCCGATGTGTTCGAAGCGGAAATCGTCACAGTGAACATAACCGAAGGCGCGGCATTCGGCGCGGCATTGCTCGCGGGCGTGGGCGCGGGCATGTATCGCGATGTCGAATCCGCGTGCGATGCGGTCATCCAAACGAACAGCGCGGATAAACCCGGCGCGGCAAGGTCTGTGTACGCCGAGTACTATCCGCGCTATCGCGCGTTGTATCCCGCGCTCAAGAACGAGTTCGACGCGATCGCGCGCGCGGCGGCAAAGGCGCGCGGATAGTTCGTCGCTCAGCATCCGCCTCTGAAAAGATTTTTTGGACGCGGATGAACACGGATGAACGCGGATATTTCTTATCCGAAAATCCAAGACTTGGCAATTGAAATTGCCCCGCGTGAGCCTTCGGCTGGTCGCCCGCCCCCACTCCGCTTCGCTACGGGGCTATAAGTGCGCGGGCGAAATGCGTCCACGTAGGTGGACGCCCGGCGGAACGCCCATCAAAGGCGATTTGAATCGCCCCATCGGTCACGATGATACAGTGTCGAAAATCCGTGTTCATCCGCGTCCTGTATCTTCCTGTCTCGCTCAATCGAGGTGAAAGACCTCTTCCAACTCGATCATGCTTTCGTCCGCGTGCGCGCCGCCCAGGTTCTCGAAATAGGGCGCCATAAACACTTGCCACTTGGCGTTGATCTCTTCTTTCGCCATGCCGGCGAGCGCGGCTTGAAAACTTTCGGGTGTTTCAAAGTACCCGAACAACAAGCCATCGTCACGCATAAAGAGCGAATAGTTGTGCCAGCCGGTTCGGCGCAGCGCGTCGAGCATCTCAGTCCAGACTTGTTGGTGATGCGCCTTGTACTCTGCGAGCTTGTCCCGGCGAACTTGAAGCAAAAATCCAACGCGACGCATGGAAAAACCTCCTCGGAATCAGAATTAACCTCGGACGCTATCGTGCCACAAAACAAACGATAAAGCAACTTGTACCTGAGCGAAAGCGCGCAGAGTTTTGCCTATCCACTCGATTGGGAATATAATGAAATCATCCTCCAGTTTTTGGGGAGCAGTCCACAGAACGACGCACGCGAGGTAAAACACCAATGAGCATCACGCAACGCTCGAGTTTGGTGTTCCGGCAAATCAATCGGACGGGGCAAACCCAACGCCATCATCACGATGGTCCATCACTGCCGTGAGGTTGGCGTTTTATATTTTCAACTGAGAAGTGAAACGCGATGTCAAACGATCAGAATGCGATCCCAATTAAATTAACGACCAACCCGAGTGAAGCGCAAGCGCATTGGCATCTCGTCGAACAAGATGTCTTTGAAGGACTGGCTTTAGAAAAAGCGAGTTTTATTGCGCTCGCCACCCAGCGCGTAGTCGAACCCCATGCGTTCATCTTCTTCCAGGGCGATGCGGCGGACGCGGCGTACTATCTCGCGCGCGGCGAAGTACGCATTTGTCGCATCAATCCGTTCGGCAAAGAATCCGGAATTTTTACGCGTCGCGAGGGTGAGCTGTTTGGTTTAGCAGAAGTCGTCGGCGAAGGGCACAACAAGCGCGAGTGCAACGCGCAGGCGCAAATCGAGTGCTGTTATTACGAGATCAGCAAAGATAATTTGGATGCTTTGTTGGCGCGTTCGCCGCTCCTCGCCAAACGCGTGATGCAATCGCTGGGACAGCGCATTCGCTTTCTCTGCGAGCAAATCGAAAACTTGATGGTGTGTGATGTCACGACGCGTCTGCTCAAACTCCTCGTCTATCTCAGTTATTCCAAACTCGTGGATCCCGCGTCCTGGAGCGCGCCGGTCCAAGTGCCGGTGCGCCTCACACAAGAACAAATCGCCGCGATGATCGGTTCGTGCCAACAGACCGTCAGCGAAACATTGGCGCAACTGGAAAAAGATGGGATCATCCACGTTTCCCGTAAAGGGATCACTGTTCTCAAACCCGCCGAAATGCTCAACCGCGTGTAAGTATAGCCATTCCCTCAAGATTTTCCCCTTCACACAAGTCTCAGAGCTTGTCTTCAAAGGGGCACTGGATTCTCACGCAAAGGCGCAAAGGCACAAAGAGAACAAAAAATTGCGCTCTTTGCGGTTTGGCGTGAGACTTTACAGACAGCCTCTCAGGGCTTGGACAGTTCGGCGAAAACCCTTGCGAAGGTTGATCAGAAACGCGTTGGTCATAGACGCGCCGACCGTTTGCAAACCACACTTGATTTATCGGCTAAACCTTCGCAAGGTTGACTGAGTTTCTCAACAACCATTCCGTTTGAACTTGTCCGCGTACTATCGTCTGGACGATAGAGCTTGCCGTCCGCCTACCGTATAATCTCCTGGGTTGTAAAATAGTTCACAACCACTCGGCAGACAAGGAGGAGGCAAGCACACGCGTTTCTGATTTTCCCTGAATTGAATCGTGCAAGGTTTGACAGATTGGCTCATGTGGGTTGCCTTGGCGCTGACGCCCCGATCACACGCAACGTGTGTTCGCGTCATTCGGCAACCTAGCATGAGCCAAAATTTTTTCTCATCCATGAGAGGTAATTTCAATGGCGACTCAAACTGTAGTTCAGGCGCTCGCGCAGGCAGATGCGGAGGAGCAGGTCGCGCTCAAAAAGCAAATCACCGCGCTGGCAATTGCCTTCGGCGTCTTGTTTGTTTTGCATTTCGCGCCCGCCTGGACCGGCATGACTCTCGTCGGTTTGAAACCGCAAGGGCAAACGGTGCTGGCGGTTTTCCTGTGGTTCATCATTTGTATGATCACAGACGCGCTGCCGAAAGCCGTCGTCGGCTTGGTCGGTCCGGCATTGATCGTAATCCTGGGAGGATTCAAAATTCCCGACGCGTTCAAAGCATTCACGAGCGACAGTTTCTTTTTGGCGATTGGCGCGTTTATCATCGCCGCGATTATGATGGGCACGCCTCTGGGCAAACGAATCGCATTGAACATCACGACCGCGCTCAAGTCGGCGCGCGTGACGCGAATTCTGTTGGGGCTGTCCTTGTCCGATTTGGCGATTGGCGGCGTGCTGCCGACCGTAAGCGAGACCGCGCTCTTTCTCCCGATCGCGAAAGGCGTGTCCGGGCTGATGCGCGGCAGAGAACATCTCGCGGAGAGCAAACGCATCAACACCGCGATCTTGTTGATGATTACCGGTTTGGTGCCGCTCTTTACCGGCCCCCTGATTCTCACCAGTCATTTCCCGAATCTGCAACTCGTTGCGCATTTTCAGCAAACGCAAAAACTCGCGATCACGTGGATGGACTGGTTCATCTACAACATTCCGCTCTGGGGTCTGCTCCCGGTGCTGTTCGTCTACGTCGTCTGGTTTTTCAAACTGAACAAATTGGAAATTCCCGGCGCGGAAGTTGAATTGCCAAAATTGCGTCAAGAACTGGGTCGCATCACGCGCCCGGAGATTTGGGCGATTGGGTGCATCCTGCTCGGCTTGGCGATGTGGGTGACGGAAGGTTCGCTCCACACGATCACCGCCGGCATCGTCTCTTTGATCGTCGTGCTGTTATTGTTCTTGCCGTTCGGCAAACTCGACTTTAAAGAAATCAACAAGCACATCATGTGGGACGTGTGGGTTTTGCTCGGCGGCGCGATTTCACTCAGCGGCGCGTTGGAAACGAGCGGCGTCGGTCAATGGCTCGCCGGCTTTATCGTGAATCCGCTCAAGGGCGCGGTGGGTTTGAATGCCGTCGTCGTCCTGGCGATCATGGTGTTCGGTTTCCACATCGCGCGCGCGGGCATCGTCAGCGCGGTTGCGACCGGCGCGATCTTTATCCCGTTGACCGTCGGCGTGGCGCAACAACTGGGCATGAACTTGCTGCCCTTTACGCTCATCACGACCAACTGCTTGAGTTACGCATTCTTCCTGCCGATCTCGATCACCGCGTTCATGATCGCGTGGGGCGCGTCCGGCGAATCGGGTTGGAAGGTAATGAAGTTCGGCATTCCGCTTTCGATCATCGCCAACATCTACGTCATCATCGCGCAAACCGCGTGGATGGCGATGCTGGGATTTCCGTTGACCAAGTGACGCGTCGTTGTCATTGCGAGCGCAGTGTGCGAAGCAATCTCCCATTTGCTTGTTGGAGATTGCTCACTTGCTCTGGCGGGAACGCAAGTGTCAGGGTCGTCGCTCCACTCCTCGCAATGACACTATGTGTCTGGATACATGAAGGAGTTTAGTCCATGACTGAAAAACTGCCAAGCAGTGTAGACCAAGTTCAAGAAGTTGTCCTCGATACCGATTTGCTCATCATCGGCGCGGGCAATTCGGGATGCTTTGCCGCGATTGAAGCGAAAAAGCAAAATCCGCAACTGCGCGTGACCTTGATGGAAAAAGCGCACATTGATCGCAGTGGTTGTCTCGCCGGCGGAATGGACGCGATCAACACCTACATCAAGAAAGGGCGCACCGTCGAACAATTCGTGCGTTGGAGTCGCAGTCAAGCCGGTGGCATCATTCGCGAAGACTTGATGACGACGCTCGCTGAGGTGTTGAATCAACCGACCGAAGAATGGGAAAAGTGGGGCTTGCCGATTGACAAAGAGGAAGACGGCGACGAGTACCACACGCGCGGCAAGTGGGACATTACGATCAAAGGGTCGGAGATGAAAGTGATCCTCGCGGAAAAGGTGCGCGAGTACGGTTGCGAAATTCTCAACCGCGTCGTCGCGACCAACTTTCTCACCGACGGCGCGCGCGTGATCGGCGCGATGGGCTTTAGCGTGCGCGAGAACAAATTCTACGTCGTCAAAGCGAAAGCGACGATTGTCTCGACCGGCGGCGCGGCGGGCATCTACAAACCGTACCAAGCCGACAGCATCGACAGTCATCACCAACTGTGGTACTGCCCGTTCAACGTCGGCACGGGGTACGCGATGGGCATTCGCGCCGGCGCGGAGATGACGACGTTCGAGATGCGCTGGTGCGCGACGCGCACGAAAGATTTCAACGGACCGATTGACACGATTTCGGTCGGGTACGAAACGCCGATGATCAACGCGCAAGGCGAAAAGGTTTTGCAAGAACGCTACGCGCATCTCGGCGGTGAATCCGCGCCGCGTTTCATCCGCGCGAATGTGCCGATGGAAGAATGGCTCGCCGGGCGCGGTCCGTGTTACGTGGACACACGCGGCATGACGCCGGAACAGATCAAAGATATGAAGGTGGACTATCTCAACGAGCGCCCGGCGTTCGTCTTGTTCCTCGCGAGTCGCGCGCAAGATGTGAGCCAAGAGCCGATCGAAATTTACGGCAACGATCCGTACATCGTCGGCGGGCATACGGCGAGCGGGTACTGGGTGGATGTCAAACGCAGTACGACGATGCAGGGTCTCTTTGCGTCCGGCGATGTCGCCGGCGGCGCGCCGAACAAGTTCGTCGGCGGCTGCGCGGCGGAAGGAATGCTCGCGGCGCGCGGCGCGGTCGAGTACATCGCCAAGCAAAGCGCACCACACGTGGACGCGCAACAAATCGCGTATGAAAAGGCGCGCGTGTTCGCGCCCGCCGTGCGCCAGGTCGAGGACGATGGCGTTTCACCGCGCGAGATGGAAGAACGGATGCAACGATTGATGGATGAGTACGCCGGCGGCATCCATCAATTCTTCCGCATGAATCGCCAGGGGTTGGAGTACGCGCTCAAGAATATCCGCATCCTCCAAGACCAGACGAAATATCTCGTCGTCCACAATCTGCACGAGTTGATGGAGGCGCACGAGGTTGTGGATCGCCTCGACGTTGCCCAGGTTCTCTTGCATCACTTGTTGTTTCGCGAAGAGACGCGCTGGCCCGGTTGGCAAACGCGCACCGATTTTCCGGAAAAGAACGACGCGAAATTCGATTGCTTTGTGAACTCGAAACGCGACCCGGCAACCGGCGCGGTGCATGTGTTCACGCGACCGTACGAGCAGATGGTGCCGGGGGATCGGTATAAACCGTAGACAAAGGTGCCAAACATGCCAAAATTCTGCTTTGGCACCTTTGGCAATTTTATGAAGGAGAGCTATGCCGCCACGAGTAAATGTAAACAAATGCGATGGGTGCAAAGCCGAACACGAACCGCTCTGCGAGCAAGTCTGTCCCGGCGATTTGATGACGCTGCACCTAGAGACGAAAAAAGGATATTGCCATTCCCCGCGTGATTGCTGGGATTGTATGTCGTGCGTCAAGATTTGCCCGCAAGGCGCGCTCGAAACCAAAGCGCCGTATCAACTGGGTTACTATCGCGCGAAACTGATTCCGCTGATGGGCACGAACAAGATCACCTGGACTTGCGTGGACATCAACGGCAAGGTCGAACGCTTCGTCGTCCGAACACGCAACGACGAGTAAAAATTTGGACGCGGGTGAACGCGGACAAACGCGGATGTTCATTTGAAACCTGTCGGGTGTCATTGCGAACGCACTGTGTTTGCAATGGCAGGATGAACTGAATGCTTACGTTTATTTTTATCCGCGTTAATCCGCGTCCTATTTTCAGGAGTACTTGATGCCCATCGGTCTGTACATTTGCCAGTGCAACGGACGCGTGTCGAATGTCATCGTCACGGCTGCGCTCGCGAAAGAACTGACGAAAGCGAAAGGCGTCGCGCTTTGTCGCGAGCACGCGAATGTTTGTAGCGCCGACGGTCTCGCGCTGGTGCGCGCGGACATGCAGAGCGGTGCGATTGATCGCGTCGTGATCGCGGGGTGTTCGCCGCGCGCGCACAAAGAGGCGATTGAGCAAGCATTGGCAGATGCTGGACTGAATCCGTACCTCATCGAACGCTGCAACATCTTGGAGCAGTGCGCGTTGCCGCACGCGGACGCGCCGGAGCAAGCCACGCGCAAAGCCAAAACGCTGATCGCGATGTCGCTGGCGAAAGCGCGTTTGCTCGAACCGTTAACGCCGCTCACTTTTCCCGGCGTCAACCGCGCGCTCGTCGTCGGCGGCGGCATCGCCGGGTTGAGCGCAGCATCCGATCTCGTTGCCGCCGGCGTTCAAGTGACGCTGATCGAAAAACAACCGTATCTCGGCGGGCGCGTCGTCGGTTTGCACAAGTATTTCCCGCGCATGTGTCCGCCGCAGTGCGGCGTGGATTTTATCGTCGAACGGACCAAACGCGATGCGCGCGTTGCGATGCACACGCAGACCCAGGTCGAGACGATTGCCGGCTCGCCGGGAAATTTCGATGTTACCTTGCGCCGCGAGCCGCGCTATGTGGACGCGGCGCAATGCAACGCGTGTGGCAAATGTGCGGAGGTGTGCCCAGCCACGCGGAGCGATCCGTTTGAATTTGGACGCCGGACGACCAAAGCGATTTACCTGCCGCACGCGTTCGCCAACCCGCGCGCGTACGTGATTGATCGTGAACTCTGCCCGCCCGATTGTAACGCGTGCGTCGGCGCGTGTCCCACGCACGCGATTCAACTCGACGCGACCGCGTCGCGCGAGAATGTGAACGTCGGCGGCATCGTGATGGCGACAGGGTGGGAACCATTCGACGCGCGCGCGGTCGAGCGGTACGGCTATGGACGATTCGCCAACGTCGTGACGAATCTCGAATTCGAACGCGTCGCGTCGCGCGATGGCTTCACCGATGGCACACTCGCGCGCGTGTCCGACGGCGCGCCGGTCGGCGACATCGCGTTTATCCAGTGCGTCGGCAGTCGCGATGTCGCGCACTTGCCGTACTGCTCGCAGATTTGCTGCGCGGTCACGCTCAAACAAATCGCGTACATCAAAGAACTGAATCCCGATGCGCGCGTGACGGTGTTCTACATGGACATGCGCGCGATTGGCGATGCGGAATTACTCTATCGCGAAGCGCAAGAAAAGCATGGCGCGATTTTCGTGCGCGGCAATCCATTCGAGATTGTCGAAGACGCGACGACGAAACAACTCACCGTGCGCGCGGAGGACACCTTGTCTGCGCGGCAAATCGAACTGTGCGCGGATATGGTTGTGCTGGCGACCGGCATCCAACCGAATGGCGCGTGGACGCAAACGATTTCGCCAACCGCGCAATCGGCGGGCGGATTCGCCGCCGGGCATGTCCAGTGTTTTCCGTACGATACGCAACGCGCCGGCATTTACGCCGCGGGCGCGACCCAGGGTCCGATGGATGTGATGACCGCGGTGAAAAGCGCGGGTGGCGCGGCGATGAAGGCGATGGCGTCGTTGCGCCAGCAAATCGAAATTCGTCCGACGGTGCCGGTGTTGGACAAGACCAAGTGTGACAAGTGCAAACGGTGCATGGAAGAGTGTCCGTTCGACGCGTACTACTGGGACGCGACCGGGTACCCCGCGCCGGATTATTTGAAATGCCGGCAGTGCGGCATTTGCCAGGGCGCGTGTCCGATGCGCGTAATCTCGCTCAAGAATTTCAGCATCAAGCAAGGCGCGCAAATGATCGCGGCGATCAATCCAGGGTTTGCCGGCAAGGAACAACCGACGATCCTCGCGTTCCTCTGCGCGAACGACGCGTATCCCGCCGCCGATCTCGCCGGGCAACAAGGGCTTGTATATCCCGCGAATGTCGTGACGATCCCGGCGCCGTGCGCCGGTTCGATCAACGTCGCGTGGGTGACGGATGCGCTCTCCGCCGGGATTGACGGCGTGATGATTTTCGGATGCGATTCCAAGCAGTGCCATTTCGTCCAGGGGAGCGATCTCGCGCGGACGCGCTTGGCGAATATGCAAGAGACGCTCAAGCGCATGATGGTCGAGCCGGAGCGAATCAAGATGTTGAACCTGGGCATCAACGATGCGGCGGCGTACGCGCAACACATCCGGACCTTCGTTACTGATTTACTCCGTTTGGGACCGAGTCCGTTCAAATAATGGATGCCCAAATCACCAACATTGCGCGAGCGTGTTACCAGTGCGGGCGCTGCGCGGGCGGATGCCCGATGGCGTTCGCGATGGATCACACGCCGCGCTTGCTTATTCGACTGATTCAGCTCGGTTACATGGACGACGCACTCAACGCGAATACGTTTTGGCTGTGCGCGACCTGCTACAGTTGCACGACATATTGTCCGCGCGGGATTGACATTGCGGACTTGATGATGCGGCTCAAACGCGTTGCGGAAACGCGCGGCATCCTCAATTCGAACGTGTGGTTCTATCGCGAGTTTGTCGAAAACGTTCGCAAGCGCGGCATCGTGTTCGAGCCGGAGTTGATGCTAGCATACGCGCGGCGCGTCGGCATGAGCGTGTTGTTGCCGCACGTCGAGATGGGACTGCGGCTCGCGCGGCGCGGCGAACTCGCGCTCGCGCCGGGTAGGATTGACGATGCCAAATCGCTCACGCGCATGATTCAAGAAATTCTCGCTCAGGGGTCGGCGCGATGACCCAGTATCAATACGTGCCGGGATGCTCGCTCCACGGAATGGCGCGCGCGTACGATCAATCGTTTCAACTCGTCGCGAAACATTTGGGAATCGAACTCGCCGAGGTGCGCGATTGGGCGTGCTGTGGCGCGACCGCCGCGCGTTCGCTCGACGAAACGTTGGGGTTGGCATTGGCGGCGCGCACGCTCGCGCTCGCGCAAAAAAAATCGGCGCGACTTTTCGCGCCGTGCAGTATGTGTTACAATAATCTCGCGCACACCGCGCACGCGTTGCAAGACACCGGGACGCGCACGCGCGTGAACGCGGCGTTGAAATCGCTGGGCTTGGAGTACACCGAACCGGTGCGCGTCGCGCATCCGCTCGAAATCTTCGCGCGCGAGATTGGATTCGCGCGCATCGCGGAAAAAGTGACACGACCCTTGCGCGACCTGCGCGTCGTGGCGTACTATGGCTGTCTGCTCACGCGCCCGCGCGACATCGCGATTGAAGCGTCGGACGCGAATCCGATGATGCTCGACGATTTGCTGAACGCGCTCGGCGCGACGGTGTTGCCGTTCGCCGCAAAGACGCGTTGTTGCGGCGGCTCGCTTTTGCTTACGCATCCCGACGCGGCGCTCGTCGCGAGCAGACGCGTGTTAGACGAAGCGCAGAACGCCGGCGCGCGGCGCATTGCGGTGGCGTGTCCGCTGTGCAAAATGAGTCTAGACGACAAGCAGAGTACGATCGAAAAACGCTTCGGGGTGAAATACAACATCCAGGTTTCGTATTTTACGCAACTGATGACGGCGGCATTTGGGATATGACCTCATTGCAACTCGCGCACGCGTTTCTCAAACTGGGCGCGACCAGTTTTGGCGGCATGGTCGCGCACATCTCCAACATCCAGAACGAAATCGTCGAACGACGCGGCTGGCTCGCGCGCGACGATTTTCTGGCGGGCTTGAGCATGTGCCAAATGTTGCCGGGACCCACCGCGACGATGGTCGCGGTGTATTGCGGCTATCGCCTGAAAGGATTGCCCGGCGCGCTCATCGCCGCGTTCGGTTTCCTCTTTCCGGCATTCGCCATTCTCCTCGTTTTGAGTTCGTTGTATTTCGAATATGGCGACACCCCGGCGGCAACGCGCATTTTGTGGGGGATGAATCCGGTCGTCATCGCGCTCATCCTGGTTTCATGCTATCGGCTGGGACGCACTGCGATCGCGCAACGATTTCATATCGCCGTCGCGCTTTTAGTGTTTGCGGCGATTGTCGCGTTGAACGCGAATATCGTCGTCGTGTTATTGCTCGCAGGTGTGGCGGGGATCGGTTGGGAGTGGTGGCAATGTCGCCGGAGTTGATGACACTCTGGGAACTCGCGATCACGTTCGCCAAGATGGGCGCGCTGATCTTTGGCGGCGGCTTGGTCATCGTCGCGTTGATCGAAGATGAAATCGTGATCGGTCAGCAATGGCTGACGCACAAGGAATTTCTGGACGGTCTCGCGCTCGGTCAGGTCACGCCCGGTCCGATCACGATTCTGGCGACGTTCGTCGGTTACAAGGTCGCCGGCATCGGCGGCGCGCTTGTCGCGACGATTGCGATTTACGCGCCAGGTATCTTGCTCGTGATTCTGACGACGCGATACTTTCAACGCGTCCGCCATTCGCGCTGGGTGCGCGCGTTTCTCAACGGCGTCAAGCCAGCGGCGGTTGCCGTGTTGGTCGCGGTCTCGTTGCGCCTGGCGACGACGATGATCCAGGAACCGCTGTCCGTGCTCCTCGCGCTGGCGGCGCTGGGCATTCTGTTGTTCTCGAAAATCGAAGCGTGGATGCTCATTCTCGTCGGCGCGTTGATTGGCTTGCTGTGGCGTTAAAATGATTTTTCGCTCGAAGAAGCGCAAGGGCATACCGGGTTCGGTTTGCCCTTTTTGATTCATCGCGCGGCGGCATCCACGCGCTCAATCCACGAACCACAGTTCGTCCTGCGCGTACGGAATGTACGCCAGACGTGGAATTTGTTGTTGAATCACCGACCAAGGGCGACGAGCAAGCGATCACGTTCGAAAACAAATTTTAACGTCTCTCCGAGATCGCAAACCAAACCGGCATTCGCGCTAAAACGCGTACGTCGTACCCACGAGCGCCTGCACGAATGCGTCTGGCATCTGTTCGGCAAATTGCATGGTCGTCTTGAAGCCACTGCAGTGCGACGGCGCAACGAGTTGAGGATCGAGCGCGCCAATTTCCGAAATAGTTCGTTGAATAAGGTCTGCTTTCGCCCGGGCAAGATGGAAACCACCGATGATGGCAAATACCTGCTCTACGCCACTGATTTCACGCGCGTAATTCACCGTGTTGACGATGCCCGAATGCGCGCAACCAGAAAGCACCACCAATCCTTTGTCTCGAAGATGAATCACCAATGCCTGGTCATCTTCCATCTGATCTTTAACGAAGGTATTTCCTTCTCGATAGTACAAAAACGGAGACACACCGATAGTTTCAAAACTGCGTCGCGGAATCGCGCCCGTTGTCCAGACACCCGGCGCAAGTTGGCAAGGTCCTTCCGAGAGAACGATTTGTCCGCCGAGGGCTTGCCATTCATCGCGTGGAGGAATTGGCAGCGGTCCGCGTCGCGTACCGTCGTCGCGCAAAATCCACCGTTCGCGGAAAGCGGCAGGGTGCGCGATGATCGAAACCCGGCGACCGACTGCCCACGCGCGCATCGTTTCGGATGTTGCGTCGGCATTCCATTGGCGCGGTTGCGGCTTCAAGTCCATCGCTTTGAGAATTTCCGTCACGGCAGTTGTGTGATCGTCGTCGCCGTGACTAAGCGCGATTTGATTGATCGTCGCCGGATCCATTTTCATCCATCGCAAATTTTCCAACAAGGCGATGCGTGTGTAACCGGCATCCCAGAGAATTCGTGCGCCGCTCTCTTTGAGATGAACCAGGGCGGCAAAACCGTGTTCTGCCAGCAGAGGCGCATCCGTAAATCGCTTGACGGATTCCGTGGACTCGACCAACTGATCCGTGCGGTTGTCTACCAGGATAGTTAATTCGACGTTGGCTGTATCTCCAAAACTTTCGATTCTTGTCGCCATTGAAATTCTCCAGACTTGAATATAAATTCGGACGCGGATATTTTCTATCTGCGTTTGTCCGCGCGCGAAGCGTCCGCGTTCAAAAAGTCTTTGCTTTTACAACACCTTCGCCAAAATCATAAATTCATCCACGAATAACGCGAATGAATTTAAAAATTAGCGGAGATTCGCGTTATTCGCGGATAAAAAAACGGGCGAAAACGATTTGGCGACGGTATTGTTTTAGCGGAACAATTTCGTTGATGGGTCCTATTCCCTCCGCATCCGCGGGTCGAGCGCGTCGCGCAGACCATCACCCAAAAAGTTGAACGCGAGCACCGTCACGGCTAGCGCGATGCTGGGAAAAATCGCGAGGTGTGGATAGACCTGCAAGAACAAGCGCCCCTTGTCAATCATCCCACCCCAACTCGGCGTGGGTGGACGAATGCCGATGCCAAGAAACGACAAGCCCGATTCCGCCATAATCGTCCCGGCAATGCCAATCGAAAAACCGACGATGATCGGGCTGAGCGAGTTGGGCAAAATGTGTCGCAGCATAATCCGCCAATTCGACGCGCCGACGACGCGTGCCGCAGTGACGTACTCGCGTTCCTTGAGCGACAACACCAACCCGCGCGTGACGCGCGCTTCCCAGGGCCAGCCGACGAGCACAAGCACGAGCACAATACTCCACACCGACGGCGGCAAAATCGCCGCCATGAACACCGCGAAGAGAAACGGCGGAAACGCGTACATCGTATCCACCACGCGCATGATGATCGTGTCCACCGTACCGCCGTAATACCCAGCGATCAATCCGAGCAACATGCCGATGCTCGCCGTCGCAATTTGCACGACGAGACCGACCATCAAGGACACCTGCCCACCGTGCACAACACGACTGAGTAAATCGCGTCCCAGTTCATCCGTGCCAAACCAGTGGTCCGCGCTGGGTTCTTCGCTGATGCGTCCCAGGTCTTGATCGAGCGGCGAGGGCAAACCCAGCATCGGCGAGAGAACGATAAATAAAATCAACGCGATGATAAAAAAGAACGACACGACCGCCGCGCGATTTTTTTGCAGACGATACCACGCGTCCATCCAGAGGTTGGACGCCGCCGGTTTGCGTGGGGAAGTTGGCAGAATAGTCTGAGCCATAATCACGTGTACCGAATCCGTGGATCCAAAAATCCGTACAGCAAATCCACGATGAATGTGACGAATAAGAACGCGACCGAGAGTAAGATCGTGACACCCAGGATGACCGGATAATCGCGATGCACGACGGCTTGCACGCCGATGCGCCCGATGCCCGGAATACTGAACACCGTTTCGATCAAGAACGCGCCAGCCAGGATGCGTCCGACCATAATGCCGAGTACGGTGAGCGTCGGGAGCAATGCGTTCTTGAGCGCATGCCGCACGATCACCGCCGATTCGCGCAGACCTTTGGCGCGCGCGGTGACGACGTACTCTTGGTTGATCACTTCGAGCATCGAAGCGCGCAACATGCGTGCGAGCAATGCCGACGGTTGCGCCGCCATCGTGAGGCACGGCAGAACATAGTGCGCCGGACTCGTTAGTCCGGCGACTGGAAGCAAATTAAAGTAAAGTGAAAAGATCACAATTAAAAATGTGGCGAGCGCAAAACTGGGCAGTGAAATCCCGGATAATGCTACGAACATGATCGCGTTGTCGAGCCAGGTGTTGTGCTTGATCGCCGAGAGCGTGCCCAGCACGAGTGCGCTCGCCACCGCGAGCAACAGCGCGATGCTCTCCCACTGCAACGAGACGAGCACGCCCGGCGCGATCACCTCCATCACCGGCTTGCCGATGTAATAGTACGACGTGCCAAAATCGCCGACGAGCGCGTTGCGAAGAAAATAAAAATACTGAACTGGGATTGGTTGATCGAGACCGTACTGTGCCTGCAACTGCCGAATCACCTGCGGTGCGATGTTTTGATCGCCGACCATCATCCGAATCGGATCGCCCGGCGCGAGACGCGAGGCAAGGAACGCGATGAGCGTCGCGGCGAACAGACTAAAGATGGTGGCAAAGATTCGTTGAACGAGAAAGCGTGACATTGAAAACACAATCGGGGTGGTAGGAGCGGGGTGACCCCGCCCCTACGGATTTCATTTTACGATCTCAACAGTTTCGAACCGACGCGGTCCGAGCAAGTCCGCGCTAAAACCCTTGACGTATGGCTTGACCAAGAACAGGTGCTTGGCAAAACCGAACGGGATCAGCGGCGCTTCATCGCTCGCCATCTTGGCAACCTCACGCCACGCGGCAAGACGTTTGGCGGGATCCGTTTCCGCGAGCGCCATGTCCACGAGTTTGTCGTACTCGGGATTGCTGTAACTGGCAAAGTTACTTTCCGCTTTGCTGTACAACAATTCAAAGAGCCAGACTTCGGAGGCGGGGCGATCCGCCGACCAACCCCACGAGACAATGTCCCACTTGTCCTTCGCCCACAAACCGTTCAACACATCGCCACTCTCGCCGATGCGAACGGCGACATCCACACCCAGGTTTGCTTTCAACTGCGCGGTGATCGCTTCGGCGAGCGTTTGCTCATCCGCAGTCGTCACAAATTCAATCTTGGGGAAACCTTTGCCATCCGCAAAACCGGCTTTTGCCATCAGCTCTTTCGCTTTTGCGGGATCGAACGCGTAACCGGTCTCGTTCGGAATCGCTTCGGGAATGCCCACCGGCACATAACCGGTCGCCATGTTGCGGTCGTTGCGCAACACTTTTTCGATCAGGTCTTTGCGATTGACCGCATAGTTGAACGCTTGGCGCACATTCTTGTCTTTGAATGCGGGCACGCGCTTTTCGTTCAACGCAAAGAAGGTCAGTTGACCGCGTGACCATTGATTCAATTCTTTGCTCAACGTCGCGTCGCGTTCGATCTGCGCGAGTTGCGCGCCGGTCACACCCAGGATGTCGAGTTCGCCTTTTTGGTACTGTGCGAGCGCGGTCGCGGCATCCGGCACCGTGAGATATTCGATGCGGTCCACTTTGGGTTTGCCCAGGAAAAAATCCGGATTCGCTTCGAGCACGACCTTGACGTTCGGCTGCCAATCCACGTACTTGTACGCGCCCGCGCCGACCGGTTTGTCTTTCCACTTGGCTTCGCCGTCAATCACGGCTTCCTTCGGCACGACCGCCATAAAGTTCGTGCCGAGACGCAACATCAACGCGGGATCAGGTTGCGCCATCACGATTTTGAATGTCGTCGCGTCTGGCGCTTGCAATCCTTCGACGCTCGTGACTTTGCCATCAATGAAATCTTTGACGCCCTTAACTTTGGCAAGGTTCGCCGGACCAGCGGCGGCTTTGACTTTGGGATTCAAGATGCGCGTGAACGTGTACACAAAATCGTCCGCAACCACTTTGCGCCCGTTGTGGAATTTGACGTCATCGCGCAGTTTGAACGTGTACGTCAAACCATCTGTCGAGACCGACCATTCCTTCGCGATGAATGGCACGAGTTCCATTTTTTCGTTATAGCGCACCAACCCGGCGTGCAAATCTTTGGCGATGTAACCGGTGATGAGTTCGAGGAACAACCCAGGTTCGAGTGTGCGCGGATCGCGCGTCAGACGAAAGCGCAAGACAGTTGGCGCGGCGGGTTTCGGCACATCGGTTGGTTTGGGCGCGGCAGTTGCCGGAGCCGTAGTTGGTTTTGGTGCTTCAGTCGCCTTCGGCGCATCTGTCGGCTTGGGCATATCCGTTGGTTTCGGCGCCGCGGTTGGCGGCGCTAGGGTTGGCGCCGGCGTCGGTGTCGGCGCACACGCGGCAATCATCATCAACATCGTGACGAGCGCGAGTGAAAGCAGAAAATACTTTTTCATCTTCTCCTCCAAGGGTGAGACAAATCCAGACAACCGGATGTAGGCATCGTTCGTTTTACTTTCGAACCACCTCCTTCTGTGGGGCAAATTTCTAATTTGCCACTCTGCATCAACATCGCACATTGGAAATTTGCGCTACAGTTCGCGTGGAGCAAATTTCTTATTTGCTCTACAGTTCCAACAAGCGCAGAATATTTTGTCCGAATATTTTCTGCGCCACGCGCGGCGCAAGGTTCGCGCGCCGAATCACGTCGAGTTCCACCGCGAGCGGATCAGGGTCCTGGTACGAGTTGAACGGAAAATCGGAGCCGAACAACACGCGATCTTCGCCAATCAATTCAACCGCACGCGCGATGATTGCCGGATCGCGCACCGTCGAAGTCTCAAAGTACACATTCGCGTCATCGCGCAACGCGAGCAAATTCTCTTCGACGTGTTGGCGCGTGTTCGGCGTGTGGCGTCCCATGTGCGCGACGATGACCTTGAGCCGCGGCGCATCGCGCAACATGCCTTTGATCTTGTCCGATACTTCGCTCGGCGTGCGCGAACGTCCGTGCAAAAGTAACGGCTTGCCGGTCTCGGCAACCATCGCGTACGCGCGCTTGAGATTGAATCGCTCCGGCGCTTGGAGAATGTCCTGCTCCTTGAAACCGCGCGCGCCCGCCTTCGCCCAGCGTTCGACATCGTCGCCGATCAGCGCGAACGGAATGATGCGCGCGGGGTACGCGCGCTGGGCGGCGAACACGTACTCGTTTGCCATCACCGCGTCCACCTCTTCGAGCGGATACGCAAACGTCACCGCGCGCGTGACGCCATTCGCATCCATCCGCGCGATTAGATTCTTAATCGAGTTCTCCATTGGATCGCGGAAAGCCGGGCGTTTGAGTTTCTCTTCCGAGATCGGCTTGGTGATGAATGAAGCAAGCCCGATATGCGTGTGCGTGTCAATGACTGTTGGCATCGTTCACACTCCCGTCAGTTCGCGCAGCGTTTCTTCGATCACGTTGGCGACACGTTCGGCTTGCGCGAACGTGATGACGAGCGGCGGACGAATCGTCAAAATGTGATCGCTGCCCGGCACGAAAACGCCTTTGGCGTAACACGCCTCACCCAGTTTGTTGGCAAATCCGCGCAACGGCTCTTTCGTCATGCGATCCTTGACGAATTCCATCGCGAGACACACGCCGCGCCCGCGCACATCGCCGATGATCGCGAATTCGTTCTGCCATTCGCGCATCCGTCCCAACCAGTACTCGCCGATCTCGAACGCATGCGCGTTCAGTTTTTCGTCTTCGATAATGTCAATCACCGCGAGCGCGGACGCACACGCGAACGGATTGCCGCCGTTGCCGCCGGACAATTCGCCGGGCTTGAGCGACGCGATGAGTTTCGCTTCGGCGACGAGCGCGGCAATCGAAATGCCGCCGCCCAGACCTTTGCCCAGGCACAAAATTTCCGGGCGGAGATGCTCCCATTCGAGCGCGAGCATTTTGCCGGTGCGACCGAACGATGATTGAATTTCATCAAGGATGAATATGATGCCGCGCTCGCGCGCCCATTTTTCCAATCGCGGCAAATAACCTTCCGGCGGAAAAATAATCCCACCGACACCTTGATACGGCTCGACGATCAGCGCGGCAAGATCGCCGGTGCTCGCGGCGTCGAGCAGGCGGTCGAGAAACTTGATACAGTAGAAATTACAGTCCTCAAATTTTTTCTCGAACGGACAGCGATAGCAGTACGCGTACGGCGCGTGAAAGACGCCAGGCAACATGGGTCCGAATTGGCGCTTGCGCCGCTGTATGCCGGTGAGACTTTGCGCGCCGATTGTGCGACCGTACAAGCCGCCCCAAAACGAAAGAATCTCATGGCGTCCGCTCGCACGCCGCGCGATGCGAATTGCCCATTCGACGATCTCACTGCCGCTCGTCGCGAGAAAAACCTGGACGAGATTATCCGGCGTCAGTCCGACCAGGCGCGTGATCAGTAAAGCGCGACTCGGGTTCGCGAGACTGCCTTTGCCGGTGATCATCTGCGTGGCGGCTTGCTGTAACGCCGCAACGTGGCGCGGATGACAATGCCCGACGCTCGCGATGATGTCGCTCGCGTCAATCGTCTGATGCCCGGTCGTATCGGTGAGCACTGCGCCCGCGCCGCGTTCGATGACGATGCGCTGATTCGCCGGGTTGAAATCGGCGTCATATTTTTCCGCGAGCGCGAGATAGTCTGGGTTGTTTGTTAGAGTCATGGTTGATCCCAGGTTACGTTTTTGCGAATTCATTGCAAAAATCAATAATGTCTTGCGCCATTGCCGCGAGTAGTTTCTCGCCTTTGGCGCGCGTGGCAAGCGTAGCGTCGCCGTTGATGCCGCTCTGGGTGGTCATTCTGCCGGCGACGTAGATTTTTTGCGCGCCACCTTTGCCGCGTGTATGCGGGATGGCGGGCAGCACTTCGTTCACAGCGCGCTCCATCTTGACCAGATTGGGACGAATGAACAGCATGTTCGAGGTTTCCATCTCGTCCGCGTGTCCGCCGGATGCTTGCTCTGCGATTTCTTTCTCGACCTCTGCGCCCAATCCCAAAATGTTGGTGACCGCGACCTGGATTCCCAGCTCATTGTGCAATTGCATCGCCAGGGTCCGCATCGGCGGAAATGTCGAAACGCCGCCGTCGAGGATCAGGAATTTTTTTGTGCCATGCCGCGCGAGCGAGCGAATAATGTCGCCGACGACGCCCGTAAAAGTTTCCGGTTGCAGCGAGACACTGCCGGGAAACTCTATGAACGCGGGGAAATAGCCGTAGGGCAACGCGGGCATCAGGAGGATCGGACACACTTCGACGACGCGCCGCGCGAGTTCTTCGACGACCATCAAATCGGTGCCGCACGGCAGATGCGGTCCGTGCTCTTTCGTGCCCGCGCCAATCGGGATCACGGCAAGCGGATGCGTTTTGATCGCCGCCGCCGCTTCTTGCCAGGTCAACTCGGATAAACGCACGCCTTTCATCTTCCCTCCATTGGTCAAAGCATCTCCGCTAACTGTCCGGCGCGAAACGACCAAGATTATCTTGCTGGCGCAAGATATTTTTCGTCGGTTCGCGATTCAGTTCGGCGGTCAGTTCGTACGAATCGCCGCGATGAAAGAACAGAATATACTCGACGGGCTTTTCGTCGCGCGCGTAGGTGATGCGTTCGACCATCATCACCGGCGCGCCGCGCGGTAATTTGAGGACCGTCGCCGCGTCTTGATCCGCGCCGATCGCGCGCACGACCTGGGTCGCGCGTTTGATTTCGACGCGCGCCTTTTCGGTCAACAAGGAATAGATCGGCGTCTGGGAAACCTGGTTGATCGTGAAACGCTGCCCCAACTCACGCGGCAAGTAGATGATGGCATACGCAATCGGGTTGCCTTTCAACAAATGCCGCCGTTTGATCCGCAACACCTGTTCGCCTGACGTCACGCGCAGTGACTCGGCAACACGTTGATCCGGCAACACCATCTCGAATGCCAATACCTGCATCTTTTGTTCCGCGCCCCGCGTCGCCATGAGTTCGGCGAATCCTCGCAGTGAACTTAGGTCTTGCTGAATCTTGGGAGGACAAACAAACGTGCCCTTACCTTGCTTGCGGATAATCAATCCTTCTGCCACGAGCAAGTCAAGAGCTTGGCGCGCGGTGATGCGGCTAACTTGAAACTGGCGCGTGAGAATGCTTTCCGGGGGCAACATCGCGCCGGGCTTGAGTTTCCCGGTTTCAATTTGATGGCGTAACGCACTCGCCAGTTGCTGGTAGAGCGGGAATGCGCTATCCCGTGTGATCTTCATAGGCAACCGACCTTTGCGGAGGAGGAGAAAATAAATCTTAATACATCTTAAGATGTTTAGAATGTACCACGAAATAGGGCGGGTGTCAATTCGGCTTGCCGGGCTTCGCGTATCTTGACACTACTGAAGACGCGTGTATTATCCAAGCACCTCACGTTGCAATATCACAACGTGCGCGATACCACGCAAGCATTGACGCAAAATCCGCGCGTCAAAGCGGCGTATCTGGGAGGATGATAAGATGTCGAGAATAATCCGCGCGCCGCGCGGCGCACAAATCACGTGCAAGTCCTGGCTCACCGAAGCGCCGCTGCGCATGTTGATGAACAACCTCGATCCCGACGTCGCGGAAAAGCCGGACGAACTCATCGTCTACGGCGGACGCGGGCGCGCCGCGCGTAACTGGGAATGTTTCGACGCGATTGTGAAATCACTGCGCGAACTCGAAACGGATGAAACGTTGCTCGTCCAGTCGGGCAAGCCGGTCGGCGTTCTCAAATCACACCCGGACGCGCCGCGCGTCTTGATCGCGAACTCGAACATTGTGCCGGCGTGGGCGACCCAGGAAAATTTCGACGAATGGGAACGCGCTGGGCTGATCATGTACGGACAGATGACGGCGGGCAGTTGGATTTATATCGGCAGTCAAGGCATCGTGCAAGGAACGTATGAAACGCTTGGCAGTCTCGCACAACAACAGGGCTGGGGTTCGCTCCAGGGCAAATTCGTTTTGACGGCGGGACTCGGCGGGATGGGCGGCGCGCAGCCGCTTGCGGTGACGTTGAACCAAGGCGTCGCACTCGTCGTCGAGGTTGACCCTCAGCGCGCACAACGTCGTCTCGAAACGCGCTATCTCGACGAACTGACGGACAATCTCGAGGACGCGATGACGCGCGTCGAAGATGCGCTCAAGCAAAAACAAGCGCGCTCTATCGGTGTGATTGGCAACGCGGCGGATGTGCTGTCCGAACTCGTCGCGCGCGGCGTTGTCCCGGATGTCGTCACCGATCAAACGCCCGCGCATGATCCGTTGATGTACGTACCCGAAATGCCGCTCGAAGAAGCGAACCAATTACGAATTACTAATTACCTCGATTACCAGCAGCGCTCGATGGCATCCATGGCAAAGCACGTCGAGGCGATGCTCGATTTTCAAAAGCGCGGATCCATCGTTTTCGATTACGGCAACAATTTGCGTCAGCGCGCGTATGACGCCGGCGTCAAGAACGCGTTCGATTATCCTGGGTTCGTGCCCGCATACATTCGTCCGCTTTTCTGCGAAGGCAAGGGACCGTTTCGCTGGGTCGCGCTCTCCGGCGATCCGCAAGATATTTATCGGACCGACGAAGCGATCCTCGAACTCTTTCCGGAAAACGAACACCTAGCGCGCTGGATTCGCATGGCGCAAAAACGCATCGCGTTCCAGGGTTTACCGGCGCGCATCTGCTGGCTGGGCTACGGCGAACGCGCGCGCGCCGGTTTAAAGTTCAACGATCTCGTCGCCAAAGGCATCGTGTCCGCGCCAATTGTCATCGGACGCGATCATCTCGATGCCGGTTCCGTCGCGTCGCCGCGCCGCGAAACGGAAGCGATGCGCGATGGTTCGGACGCGATCGCGGATTGGCCCCTGCTCAACGCGCTCATCAACGCGGTGAACGGCGCGACCTGGGTTTCGATTCATCACGGCGGCGGCGTGGGCATCGGCTATTCGATTCACGCAGGACAGGTCATCGTCGCCGACGGCACACCCGAAGCGGCGCGACGTTTGGAGCGCGTGCTGACGAGCGACCCAGGCATGGGCGTGATTCGTCACGCAGATGCCGGGTATCCCGAAGCGATTCAATTCGCCAAGCGAACCGGCATCAAGATACCGATGATGCGGTGAATCGCCCAAAAACAAATAGGGCGCGGATGAACGCGGATGAACACGGATTATTTTTTTATCTGCGCTTGTCCGCGTTCGTCCGCGTCCCATAATTAACATCCGAGTTAAGGAAAATCATGGAAAAGATTGTCGAATGCGTGCCGAATTTTTCCGAAGGTCGGCGCGTGCAAATCGTTGATGAAATCGTCAGCGCGATGTTGTTGCCCGGCGTCAAACTGCTCGACCGCGAGATGGACGCGGATCACAACCGCTGCGTCATCACACTCGCCGGCGCGCCGGACGCGCTAGAAGACGCCGCGTTTCGCGGGATCGGGACCGCCGCGCGCTTGATTGATCTCGACACGCATCACGGCGAACATCCGCGCATCGGCGCAACCGATGTCGTGCCGTTCGTGCCGGTCAGCGGCGTGACGATGCAGGAATGCGTCACGATGGCGCAACGCTTGGGCGCACGCGTCGCGCGCGAATTGGATATTCCCGTGTATCTCTACGAGAGCGCGGCAACGCGCCCCGAACGACGCGACCTAGCGTACATTCGGCGCGGACAGTACGAAACGCTCAGGCGCGAAATCGCGACCGACCCAGCGCGCGCGCCGGATTTCGGACCCAGTCGCCTCGGCAAAGCCGGTGCGACGGTGATCGGCGCGCGACCATACCTCATCGCGTTCAACGTCAACCTGGCAACGAGCGATTTGCAAATTGCCAAAGACATTGCACGTGCAATCCGCGAACGCGGCGGCGGATTGAAATCGGTCAAGGCAAAGGGATTCATGTTGCGCGAACGCAACCTCGCGCAGGTTTCGATGAACCTGACCGACTTTAACGTGACCGGTATGTTGACCGCGTTCAATGCGGTGAAAGCCGAAGCCGACAGGCGGGACGTCCAGGTGTTGGAAAGCGAACTCATCGGACTCGTGCCGCTCGAAGCATTGACCCAGCTCGCGGCGCACGCGCTCAAGTTGCCGGCGCTGAACGCGAACCAGGTCGTCGAGATGAAAATCCACGGCGAGTAAATTGACAATCCCTTCGCCAGAATCCAGGTTTCTCGAAGAAACCTGGATTCTATCTCCGCTTGCTGATTGCATTTGCGTAGATGTTAAATTGATCCAGGAGGTTTTCCATGTCCTTCGCATCTGAATCCGTGCAAACATTTTTAGACCAGGTTGCCTCGGCGGAACCCGCGCCGGGTGGCGGCACCGTCGCCGCGCTCAGCGGCGCGCTCGGCGCGTCGCTCGTCGCGATGGTGTGCCGTCTGACTATCGGCAGAAAAAACTATGCGGCGGTGAATGACGAAATGCAAACAATCCTCATACGCGCCGAAGAACTGCAGCGCGAACTGCGCGACTTGATGCAAAGCGATACCGACGCGTACGCGCGCGTGATGGAGGCGTACAAACTGCCCAAGCACACCGACGAAGAAAAAAACGCGCGCGCGAACGCGATTCGAGACGCGCTGAAACATGCCACCGATGTGCCACTGCACGTCGCTGAACAATGCGCGCAAGTGCTCGAACTGGCGCGCGTCGTCGCGGAAAAAGGCAACAAGAATGCCGCGAGCGACGGCGGCGTGGGCGCGTTGATGGCGGAAGCGGGCGTACGCGGCGCGGCGTTGAACGTCGCGATCAATCTTGGTTCGATTGACGACGCGATGTTCACCCAGGATCGCCGTTCGCGCGCGGCGCAACTCGTCGCGGAAGCCGAACGACGCAAGCGCGAAATCCTGGCGATTGTCGAGAAAAGATTATAGATAGACCACTTGTTCGGTCTTGACATCTGCGCTATAATCCCCGGCGTGACTCCCTCATCTGTTCCGCTACAATCGTTGCGCGGCACCATCGAGCGCATCACGTTCTACAACGAAGAGAACGGTTATACCGTCGCGCGCTTTTTGCCCGAAGGCAAACCGGACACGATCACCATCGTCGGCAATCTGATGGGCGCGAATGTCGGCGAATCGTTGTCGCTCGATGGCATCTGGACGAATCATCCTCAACATGGTCGCCAATTCGAGATCAAACATTTTTCCTTGCAATATCCGGCGACCGTCCAAGGTCTACGCAAATACCTGGGTTCCGGTCTGATTAAAGGCGTCGGTCCGGTCACCGCGGAACGCATCGTTAAACATTTCGGACTCGACACGCTCGACGTGATCGAAACCGATGTCGCGCGTCTGCGCGAGGTGGATGGCGTCGGACCCAAGCGCATCGAGATCATTCAACGCGGCTGGGCGGAGCAGAAGCAGATCAAAGAAGTGATGCTCTTTCTCCAGAGTCATGGCGTCAGTACGTCGCTCGCGGTGAAAATCTACAAAGCATACGGCGACGGCGCGCTCAACATCGTGCGCAACGATCCGTATCGTCTCGCGCGCGATATCTGGGGCATTGGATTTCTCACCGCCGATAAAATCGCGCGCGCGATGGGCATTCAGCCCAGCGACCCCGCGCGGATCGAAGCCGGCGTGCGCTACGTCCTGGGTCAATTCAGCGACGATGGACACGTGTTCGCGTTGCGCACCGATCTGATTCGCGCGGCGACCGAGGCGCTGGATGCATCGGCGCAACTCGTCGAAGAAGCCATCGCGCGACTGGCGCAAGCCGAAGAAGTGTTCGTCGAAGATGAAGCCGTCTACTTGATCCCATTCTATTACGCCGAGATCGGCGTCGCCAATCGCTTGAAGGAATTGGTCGCACAGCCGCGCACGCGCCTGGAGGAATTTCGCGCGCTCGATTGGGCGAGCGCGTTCGAGTGGGTCGCGCAAAAGAATCGCATCGCGTTGACCGCGAAACAACAAGAGGCGGTCAAGACCGCACTCACCTCCAAAGTCTCTGTCCTCACCGGCGGACCTGGCACCGGCAAGACGACGAGCGTGCGCGCGTTGATTCAGCTCTTGAAAGCCAAACGCAAGACGTTCAAACTTGCCGCGCCGACCGGACGCGCCGCGAAACGTTTGAGCGAAGCGACCGGCGAAACCGCGCAGACCTTGCATCGGCTCCTGGAATTCAAACCGTATGAAGGCAACAAGTTTCTGCGCGACCGCGACAATCCGCTCGACGCGGATTTGATCATCGTGGATGAACTCTCGATGATTGACCTATTGCTGATGAACGCGTTGCTCAAGGCGCTCGATCTCTGGAGTCACGTGCTCTTGATCGGCGACCCCGATCAACTGCCCTCGGTCGGCGCGGGCAGTGTGTTGCGCGATTTGATCGCGTCCCAGTTCGTGCCCGTCGTCGCGCTCGACGTGATCTTTCGCCAAGCGGAAGAGAGTCTCATCATCACGAACGCGCATCGAATTAACCAGGGTGAGATGCCGCAGTTCACCCAGGTCGCCAAGGATTTTTTTCTCTTCAAAGAAAGCGAACCGGAGCAAGCCGCACAGCGCGTTGTCGAAGTGGTCAAGACGCGCATCCCGAACAAATTCGGCATGGACGCCATCGAAGACATCCAGGTACTCAGTCCGATGCACCGCGGGACTGTGGGAGTGGGTGCGTTGAATCAATCGCTCCAAGATGCACTCAATCCGGCGGCGGAGCGTAAGAAAGAGCAGCGTCACGGTAGCCGCGTCTTTCGCGTGGGCGACAAGGTTCTGCAAACACGCAACAACTATGACAAGCAAGTGTTCAACGGCGACCTGGGTCGCGTCGTGTCAGTAGATAGCGAGGACCAAGTCCTGGGTGTGGATTTCGACGGCGCGCGCGTGGAGTATGAATTCGGAGAATTGGATGAACTCGTGCACGCGTTTGCAATGAGCGTTCACAAATCCCAGGGGAGCGAATATCGCGCGGTGGTGATCCCCTTGCTCACGCAACATTACTTGATGTTGCAACGCAACCTACTTTACACCGCCGTGACGCGCGCCAAAGAACTCGTCGTCCTGGTCGGCACTCCCAAAGCGATCGCGCTCGCGGTCAAGAACAACAAGATCGTGCAACGCAATTCGCGGCTGGCTAAACGCTTGCAGGAACCGGCTCAAACAAAAAACGCGCCGACGAAGAAATCGTCGGCGGTATATAAAACTGGATCGTAGGGCAAGTTTCCAACTTGCCGTACGCAAATTGGAAATTTGCGCCACGTAGCCGCGTAGGGCAAGTTTCCAACTTGCCAACGCAAATTGGAAATTTGCGCCACGTAGTCGCGTAGGGCAAGTTTCCAACCTGCCGTACGCAAATTGGAAATTTGCGCCACGTAGCCGCGTAGGGCAAGTTTCCAACTTGCCGCACGCAAATTGGAAATTTGCGCCACGTAGTCGCGTAGGGCAAGTTTCCAACTTGCCAACGCAAATTGGAAATTTGCGCTACTGGAGGAGGTACCTTATGTGCGGTCGGTTTATCATCCAGTCGGATCTCGAACAGATTCAACTGGCGTTCAATATCGCGCAAGTCAATGCCGAAGTGAAACCCAACTACAACGTCGCGCCAACCCAGCAAGTCGTCGCGGTCGTGCAACGCGACGGACAGAATGTGCTTGACGCGATGCGTTGGGGCTTGATTCCGGTGTGGGCAAAGGACATGGCTATCGGCTCCAAGATGATCAACGCGCGCGCCGAGACCGTCGCGGAGAAGGCGAGCTTCAAACGACCGTTGAAAAGCCGGCGTTGCTTGATCGTCGCCGATGGATTTTACGAATGGCAAAAGACCGGCGCGCAGAAAATTCCAATGTTCATTCAGCTCAAATCGAAAAAGCCGTTTGGCTTTGCCGGCTTGTACGACGTGTGGAAATCGCCCGACGACGAGTGGATCGCTTCGTGCACGATCATTACCACATCGGCGAACGAGTTGATGAAACCGATTCACGAGCGGATGCCCGTTATCCTACCCAAGACATCATACAAATCGTGGCTCAACCCAGCCAACCAAGACCTGGGTGAATTGGTGACGCTTCTGCAACCGTATCCCGCCGACAAGATGATTGCCTACCCAGTTTCATCGCTCGTCAACTCGCCGCGCAATAACTCCGCAGAATTGATTCGCCCCGTTAGTGACTGACACGTTTTCTGCCACAGAAACACACAGAAATATTTGAGCAAAAAAGAATCCAGGTTTCTTGGAGAAACCTGGATTCTCTCGATAGTGTTGTATGCCCACCGGAGAGATGGCAATTGAAATTGCCCCGCGTGAGCCGGTGGCTGGTCGCCCGCCTACGCCGGCGAATCGGCGTCCACGGAGGTGGACGCCCGGCGGAACGCCCGCCCGCGGCGATTTCAATCGCCCCATGCTGCTGCTTTGGATTTACTTGCCGACCGCTAACCGCTCGTATGCCCAATCCACTGGTGCGACATCCTGGATGAGACGCGTTGGATTGCTGCCATCGGCGTTCATGCGATAAATGCCCCAGTGATTGTTGTCGGTCGCACGATAGAAAATAAAATTTCCGTCGAGCGACCACGTTGCGCCGACGTGTTGTTCTTTGCCGGTCGTCAGTTGCCGCTTGCCCGATCCATTCGCGTTGACGACGAACAATTGCTTGACGCCATCCGCTTCGGCTTGATAGACGATGCGTTGTCCATCCGGCGACCACATCGGATTCGCGCCCAACTCGCCGACGATCAAACGTCCGCCATCGTTGCCCAACGAACTCGCGATCAAAATTCCGCAGTTACTTCCGCGACACGACGAAAATGTGATCTGCGTATCGTCCGGCGACCAGGCAGGCAACGTACCGCCGCCGACAATTGTGCGCCGCAGACTGCCGTCCGCGAACACTGCGTCAATGTTCACATTCATGCCTTCTTTTTGAATCGGCTGGGATGCGAACGCGATCCATTTGCCGTCATGCGACCACGCGAGATATTTTGCGTTCGTCTCGCCGAGAATTTTCTGCGCGTTCGATCCATCCGCGTTCGCGACAAAGATGCCATTGTTCCACTGATAAAACGCGATGCGCTTGCCGTCCGGCGAAAACGTCGGCGAGGACGCTTTGGGCAGAATTTGTTTTGGATTACTGCCATCCGCGTTCATCACCCAAATCGTTTTGCCCTCCGGCGAATCGCCGGTAAAAACGCTGTACGCGATTTTACCGGTCGCGCGCGCGGACGATGACGCCGCGGGCGCGGTTGTCGCGTCCGACGTCACGCTCGTTGACGGAGATGTCAAACCGAGTTTTTCCGGCAAGGATGACCCAGGTCGCTGCAACCAAAATGTCCCCGCGCCCAAACCTGCCAGCGCGAGGCAAATCAGCAACGCGACGAGCGCAAGCAGACCGACCACGATTGGCGCGCGCCGATTCGACGAACCTGGGTTCCCTTTCTTCCCGACATTCGGCATATTGTCAAACATGTTTTGCTCCGATATAGACGTTACCCGAATTTAACTTTTCCCCCACGAAGAACACGAAGGACACGAAATTATTCAGTTTTGCTTTGTGATCTTGGTGTCCTTCGTGGGCATAATTCTCAATTCAAATATCGTCTAATTTGAAAGGGCAAAGCATTACTCTAAACTCTGGAAAATGCTTCGCCCTTTCGTCACGAATCAATGCTTGGATGGCTCCTCGTCCCACGGCAACTTTTGCCGCGTCGCATCCGCGGTTGCCGGCTTCTTGATCTTGATGCGCGAGGGACGCGGTGAGCTTGGCGCGGGGGTCGTTGCGCCCTCCGTCAATCGCACTCGCGACTTTGGTGCGGGCGCGGGCGTCGCGCGCGCGAACACCCAACGCGCTCCTTGCGGCGCAAAGAACAGCGCGACGAGCAGAATCAACGCGAGCATAAACCACACCCACGACCATCCTTGCGGCTCAACTTCGGGAATCACGCCGCCCGGATTGTAATCCGCGCGCGTCGTGCCCAAGCCCGGCGCGGTCACCACAATCGCGCGTTTCAATCCATCGCGCAGCGCGGCAGTCGAGGTGTACGTCAACTTGTACTCGTTTTGAATGCGCGACGCGATTTGCTGATACAGCGTGCCGAGTTGACTCGCGTCCGGCGCGTAATAGTATTCGCCCAACGACGCGCGCGCGATCTCTTGGAGCACCGGCTCGTCAATGCCTTCCTGACTATTCGTACCCACCGCTTGCGCGCCCAGACCAATCGTGTAGATCGAATAACCGCTCGAATTCGCGGAATTCAACATCGCATCGCGGCTGAGGTTGCTCGCGTTGTCCATGCCATCCGTCACGACGATGACCGCTTTGCGTCCCTGCGCCGATTCGAAAAACCTGCTCGCTTGACCGAGCGCGTCGTACATCGCCGTGTTACCGCGCGGGACGAGTTTTGGAATTGCGGCAAGCAGCGCGTTCTTGTTGTCGGTCAATGATTGCAGAGTTTCGATTTCCGTGTCGAACTGCACCAACGCGGCGCGATCACCCGAACGCATTTGATTCACGAACGTCGTCGCAGCTTGCTTCGCACCGTCCATCTTGCCGCTACGCGCCATGCTACCGCTGCGATCTACGATGAGGATCGTACTCACTGGACCCAGGTCGCCGGAGCGCGTCGTCGCCGTTGCCGCGACCGTCTTGCCGTTTTCTTGAACTTGCAGCGCGCTTGCCGGCACATTTCGTACCGGATTGCCATTCGCGTCCGTCACCGAAATGTACACATCTACTTGCGGAAAGCGCGAGGTGTCCACTTGGGTCACATTGATGACGACCGGCGTTTGCGCGTATGTGTTTATCGTCGCGACGAGCGCCATCGTGCACGCGAGGATGAATGATCGAAACCAGGTTTTCATTTTCATCGTCCTTTTAGCCACACCCTTAAGGGTGTGGCTAATGTCGTTCGTGATAAATCATCATCGTGTTGCCGACCCGGATGGACGCGTTGTTCGCCAGACGCGCGGCCTCAACTTTTTTTCCATCCACGAACGTACCTTTGCCAATGCTCATATCTTCGATGACAAAGTACGCGCCCGCGCCTTTCAAGCGCGCGTGCTGCGGCGCGATCCCAGGATCGGGCAACGCGATGTCCGCTTTGAAATCGTTGCTCCCGATGATCGCCGCCGGTCCGTGCGCGTGCAGATACTTGTCGAGAATGAACTCGGTGCCTTTTAACTTGCCGCTCACCACTTCGAGCCACGCGCGCGAGAGCAGAACGACGATCAACGCGATGAACACGCCGACTGCCGCGCCGAGCAAGACGAGTCCCAGCATCTTGCCGATGACCGTCGCGCCGATGAGCGATTGCAAAACGAACAGCACAATGCCGCCGAGGAGTCCACCCAGCACGCCGCCGACCGCGCCTTTCCACATTTGTGTTCCACTCGTGACGCCTTCGGACAAACCGATGAGCGCGCCAAACAACGCCCACCCCAGCGCGCGTCCGATCAATTCGCCGCCGGTGATTTGGAAGACGAATTCGCCAACCGGCAAACCAATCGCGCCGGCGAGCAATCCAATGCCACCGGCGAGCGCGCCCGCACGCGCCGCGCGATACCACGAGCGCGCCAACAATCCCTCGCTCGCGCCGATCAAGAGACCCAGGCACAAGCCGATGATGCCGCCCAGCACGAGATCGTTCACGTATACATTCACGCCGCGCATGAATCCAAGCGTGTCACTGATGCGCCAACCGATGAGCGCGCCCAGCGCACCCAGCACCGCGTAATAATAAACGCGCATTCGCAAACTCATCTTGTTCTCCTTTCAGGCAAGTCGCAATTTGCAATTCGCGATTCGCTTCACGCCACCGCCACCAGATCCAACTCCGCGCCATTCACGACCGGCGACACGTTCGTCCATCCGATAATGCTGTCATCGTTCCGATCACTCCACTCGTAAAACCCGGTGTAATTGACCGGATCCAAGTCGCCTTGCGCGCTCCAACAGAAAAAGCCGCCTTGGTTGCGCTCGGGGTCTACGACGAGCGCGACCTGGGTCGAATCGTGGAAGAAATGCCGATGCAACCAGGTATCGTAACCGGACATGAACACGCCGAGACGCGGATGCGTGTGGTACCAACCGACCATGCGTTTGCCGGGAAAGCGGTCTTCCAGTTCGGTGTTCAGGTGGATCAACGTTTCGTGCGTAAAGGTCACGTGTGTTTCGCCGGCTTGAGTGTAGAGCGCGGGGATAACGTCCTGAATCAGAATGTATTGCTGTTCCGTTTGCGGGTCTATGCACACCTTGCCGATGAGCGCGCCGCCGACCTCGCTATCCATATCGCTGCGCGTGTGTTCGATGCACTTGATGTACGCGGACTGGGCGAAAAAGATTGCGATACGCGGGTTCACCGCGGCTTCGTATCGTGAATTCCAACGCAACGCGTCGTCGAGCGGCATCGGCGCTTCGCAGATGGTCGCCGGTTCCCAGTCGAGTAACTTGATTCGGGTTGTCATGGCAAAACTCCTTCACTTTCATTTGACCTTGGATGCGCCATGCGGATCGGTCAACTTGATCCGCACGCGTGGTCGCGCGATATCCGACCATTCTACTTCGGCGAGTCGAAACGGCTCAACCGGGGCTTGCGGGTTGCAAACCTGATTATCTTTCCACACAAAGAAACCGGCGCGATCTAGCGATGGGTCTATGACGAGCGCGACTTGCCAGGGTTGTTTGAAAAAATTTTGATGAATGAATAAATCCCAGTCCGATAGAAAAATGCTCCACCCTGGATGCGTATGGTACCAACCGACAATCAGTTTGCCGGGAAATTGCGCTTCCAACGTGTGATGAATCTTGAGCCAGGTGTTGTGTGTAAAGGTCAACTGTCCACGCGATTCTTGCGCGAATTCGGCTTTGATCGCGTGCGACGCGACGACGAACAGATGCCCATCCTGGTCGCGGCAGACCTCGCCAATCAACACGCCGCCCACTTCGCGATCACGATTCTGGCGCGCGTGGCGCGTGACATCCACGTTGACGCGCTGATGCAAAAAGATCGGAAACGGCGCCTCCGCCGGTTGCCAACGCCACAGATTCGAATCATCGGTCGGCAAGTCCTGGGTCGCGATTTGCGGTGCAGTCGTCGGAATCGCGATTTTACGCGGTCGGTCAAAGGCATCGCGCGGGGGAACTTGGCGCGGCGGCAGTTTGGTTTGATTCGCGCGTTCTGGCACGAGATACGTCGCGCGAAACGCGCGTCCCACGTCGAACGCATCCCCCGGTGTGAGCGGACGCATCAACCACAGCGAGCCGCGCCGCGTGCGGCATTTCGCGCACCAACCCCGCGCATCGAGCCGCGCGATACTGCCGTGACGCGGACACCAATACGCATCGCCCCGGCGATATTTGAACCAGGTCAGGTCGCGCGCGCGCCGCCGTTCGCTCAAGTTGATGAGCAAGTGATCGCGCCCATCTACGCGGCGCACTTCGAGATGATGCAGCGCGACGTTGGGATTCGCGAGCACAATCGCGTTGTCGTCCGCCGAACCAATCTCGGTCGAATCGCCGATCAATTCGAACAAGACCGGCGCGGCGTTCTCTACCTGGGTCGGCGCGATGGACAGCGCGCGATACGTTTCAATCTCAGTCATTTCGATTCAAGGGAGCCGGGCGGCTGGCTCGATCCGGGGTAAGACCCAGCCAGCCGCGCCGGCATAGTGGTCGCCAAGACGAGTTACCAGCTCATCTCGACGAGACAACGTTTTAGCCCGCGGTCACATCGGCGGTCAGCATCAGGCGATCATTTTGCGGAACGCCCGCGGCGGAAAGCGTCTCGTCTTCGCGCAGTTCGCGTCCGAGCGCCTTGCTATCCATCCGATATGCCATCGGTCTGCCGTCCGGTCCCGTCGTCGGCAATTGCAGTGACGACGCGAGTTCCGGCATCAACTCACGCACGGGCACATCGCTCGGCACTTCTGCCGTGCGCGATCCGCCTGCCGGCAAAACGAGAGTCACGGGTACATCAGCCATTCTGTTCCTCCTACTTGAATTTCGAGATTGGAAGTTGGAGTGGACACGTTCAATCTCGATACTTGGTTCCTCTGGCAATTTCCATTTGCCATTTGCCATTTGCTATTCGCCATCCGCCGTTCGCTACTTGAGTTTGATCTTGGGACGCGCTTTGAGCTTTGCAACCGGTTTCTTCGCCGGCTTGGCGTGTTCCGGGCGCAACAATTCGCGCGTGTCCACCGGAAAACAACCTGCGTGTGTGCGACGATAGTTCATACTCCACTTGGCGGCTTCGGCGTCCCAGGGAAACGGCGGCTTGGTCGGGTCGTCGTGGAAATTTTTCCATTGCGCCATTTCGCCGAGCATGATCACGAGCCGGTCGAGCGAACGCGCGGCAGTCCACCATGCAGCGTCAATGCAGACGCTGCCATTCGCGCCTTTGATGTTGGGATGCCAAATCGGTGTGAGCCATTTCAAGCCGGGCCAGCGATGCGGATATTCGTTGTGCAGATAAATCGCGACCTGGTGTTTGTCGGCGAAACGCGGATTGCCCTGCGCGTCCACCGCGACGATGCTTTTGCATTTGAACGTCACGAGATATTTTTCCGGCGGAAACCCAGGTTTCGCGTCCACCACTTCAAAGTCAATCAACTGGCTCTGCTTTTTCAGTTCGAGCATCTTGTCGTGATCGGCTTTGAGGCGGCGAAAGCGCGGCGTCGCGCTAACCAGGGAGGGCTTGCCCGCGCCGGCAGTGACATCCGCCGTAATCATCAAGCGATCATGTTGCGGAATTTTCGCGTCGTGCAGTGTTTCCGCTTCGCGCAATTCGCGTCCCAACGCCTTGCTGTCCATCCGATAACCCATCGGTCGTCCATCGGGACCGGTCGTCGGCAATTCGAGAACGGAAATAAGTTCCGGCATCAATTCGCGCACGGGCACATCGTCCGGCACTTCAGCCGTGCGCGCGCCGCCGGCGGGTAGAACGAGAGTCACACTGAGATCAGGCATAAATTCCTCCAACGAGGTTGCGTTCCTTGATTTCCCAGAGTTCCCTCCGCCCAAGCAAGGGGAATCAAGGGAAATGAGGGAAATAAGGAAACTCTGGGAAATTGTGAACTAGGTATTGAGATGCGGCACCTGGCATTTGCCGGTGATCGCCCAACAATCCGCGTGATGCGGCGTGTGACACACCTCGCACACTTTAATCCCGCGTGGATCATTGCGCTTGACCACATCGAGACAGTACGGACATCGCTCTTCGACGACGGCTTTGATGCGTGCACTGCCATTCGCTTGAGGCGCGGCGTGGCGATGGAATAACGATGGTTTGGGCAAACGCACGCGATTTCGTCGCGGAATCAAACGAACGATCCCAATTCGCATGGCGCTAAAAAATGACGCGATCCCGTTTATCAAACCGCGCACGAGCGCGATGATCTTGAGCGGCAGCCACAGAATCGCGCGACCGATACTGGCGATGACTCGTGTGACAAACTCGAACAGCGCCGAGAAGAAACGCGTCGGACGCTCGAGCAGAGCCGCGATGCCACGCGCGAGCCAACGTTGCGGCGGATGCGCCCAGCCCGTCCACGTCCCGGCGATCAGACCCAGGATCGCGATGCCAAATTCGATTTCCCAGAGTTGTTCTCCCGTCACCGCGAGCAACAAACTCGCGTCGAGTTCCCACTCGCGCAACGCCCACCCTAATCCGAGCGGCAACGCCAACGCCGCGAAAAGTAGAGCCGCCAGTAATCGCACGAGCGTGTGCCATTCGGGAAGTGCGCGCTGGAAAGCGAAACACGCGAGCGCACTGCCAAAGAACGCGAGTGGGATGACTGCGCCGACAAACCAGAATGAGAGCGTCGCATTCGCGCGCAAGAGTGCAACGCCGAGCAGGAAACCCCAGCCGAGCGCGATGATCGCGCCGAGCGCAAAGCGAATGCGAAAACCCCATTTGGATCGTGGTTCGGCGCTCATGCGATTTGTCTGCGTGCGGCGCGTCGGTGATGAACCGCGCCATGGAATAATTTGGGCATCGAATTGCATTTCGAAATCTCACCCCTCCGATTCCCTCCCCTTAGTAAAGGGAGGGTAGGAGTGGGGTTGGTGATTGCTTGCGATTTTTTCTCGGCGTCGCGGTTCCAGGTTTCAGTGGACGACGACTCGCGGACGTGTGACCGGCGGCGGTTCGTCCGGCAACACATCGCCGAGTCTGATTTGCGGACGCGGATGGAGACGCACACGCGAGGCGTGCGCCGATCGCGCGCCGCCCTCAAAGTGTGACCAATGCAACGTATCCGCCAGATCGCCGGTGAGTTCAAAGAAACGATATTCGTTTTCATTACGCGCGCGCACGATATGCAGCGGCGGCACGCCCACGGCGAGCAAGGGACGATTCAAGAACGGTTCATCGCCGGCAATCGTGTGAATCATTTGCACTTCGCGCATCTCGCCGCAACCCGGGCACAAGCCGTCGTTGAAATTGACTTGCGAGATCGGCTTGAAAATTTCGGCGACAGTCCCGCATTGATGACATTCGAGCCGCGTCACAAATTCCTGGTCGAGTTCGAGAATCGCATCATCGCCCAACGCTTCGCGCGCGAGACGCAGCATCTCGGCGACCGTGGTCGTCGCCGCTTGGCGATCCAGTTCGAGGATGTCACCGTAGACCCAATGGCTCTCGCAATTTTCGTCCGGCGTGTACGCCGTCGCGTGGAAATCGTTCGTCAATCCGTTGACGTGCAAAACCTTCCCCGCCTCGACCGGCATGTTGTGAATCAACTTGAGCGCTTCCTGGGATTGCATGCCCGCGACAATCGCGGAAATCGTCGGCGTCGTCGGCACCTTGCCGAGCAAGATATTCTGCCGCGCCAGGAGGGGACACGAATAACGCAACGACATTTCGCGGCGCGCCTGCTCGGTGAGCGTGCATTCATAGCACGCGCCTTCGCCCGGCTTGAACACGCGCACGAGTCCGAACAGTTCCTGGATCGCGCCGTCCACCCAGGGTTTGTTCAGCCGATACGCGAACCGATTGATCGAGAGCCGCGCTTCGCGGTTATCGAGACAACCGATGATCGCGTCCATCCGGCGAAAGACGCCCAGCCCGAGCGCCGTATTCACATCGCCTTGAAAATATTGCACGTGAACGTCGGGATTGAGTTCCTTCACGCGCCGCGCCGCGACTTCGGCTTTGGGTTTGCCATTATCCTCCGCGCGAAACAAAACCGAGCGCGAAAGATTCGCGGCTTCAATCGTGTCGAAATCCACGACGAATAAATTGCCGACGCCCATCAGCGCGAGATTTTTCAAGACTTCATTGCCGAGCGCGCCCGCGCCAATCACCATGACGCGCGCGGCTTGAACTTTATCGCGTTCCCACCACGAAATAAAATCGAATGTGCCGAGCCGATCTTTTTTGAGATTCGGAATGTGAATCGGTTTTTCCGGCGCGGGAGGAATCGGCGTGATGCCGAGAAGATGATCGCGTCCGTTGCCATTGCCCGCCGGCAGAATTGTTTTCGTCGGGCGCGCGTCTTTCGGCACGCGATTTTTGGCGAGCGCGCGCGGAATCAAATCGCGGGCGTGCGCGTGGACGAAGGTACCGACGCCGGGGCGAATCTCGACGATATGGCTCGCCGACAACGCTTGCAACGCTTCGCGAATCGTCGAACGCGAGACACCCAGCTTTTTCATCAGCGTGCGTTCCGACGGCATCTTGTCGCCGGGTTTGACGGTGCCATCGCTGATCAAGCCGAGCAAACGTTCGACGACGGAATGCGTGAGTGTGTTGGACGAGACGGGGCGGATTTTCATGCGACTCCAGTATTGTGGTATTCTGGTCAGACCAGAATACCGCTCACGATGAGCGTATCCGATTTGAGCCGTTGAAACAATAGTACCTCGGTACTGCCTATCGTCGTTTTGGCTCGAACGACTTGCCCACATTGTTAGTTGATTTAGTAAACATAAATACAAATATGTGGTATCGTTTTCAGTATATCAGTTATCAACTACAAAATCTTGGCTTTATTTTCATTGACAAGCGGAAATATGTACTGTATTATGATAACGCTATCACATATTCAGTCTGCAACCGTGATTTGTCCTCGCCACATAATTAGGAGAAAGCCAACGTGGTCACAATCAAAGATGTCGCGCGCGAAGCCAAGGTCTCGGTCCCGACCGTCTCGCGCGCGCTCAGTGAAAATGGATACGTGAGCGATGCGGCGCGCCGCAAGATCGAGCTTGCGATCAAGAAACTGGGTTATGTCCCCAATCGTCTTGCCAGCGGACTTGCCTCGGGTCGCACGATGTCTATCGGCATGATCGTTCCAGACATCGCCTCCGTTTTCTTTGCCGAAGTCGCGCTGGGCGCGGAAACGACGGCAACCAAAGCCGGTTATATCCTCACCGTTTGCAATACGAATGGCAGTCTCGATCAAGAAAAACATCTCCTCAATTTTTTGCATCAAGCGCGCGTGGACGGCATCATCCTCGCCGGCGGACGCTTGCCTGATAACGAGTTGTTGCCGGCGGTTGCGCGTCATCCCACGTTTGTTTCGATCAATCGCCCTGTTCCGCCCGACCTGGGTGGCAGCATCGTCACCGAACATGCCAAGGGCATGGTTGCCGCCGTCGAACACGTGGTTCGCCTCAAGCGCAAAACGATCGCATTCATGGCGGGACCCGAACATTCCTATTCCGCCGATGAACGTCTGCGCGGTTTTCTCCAAGCGATGAAAGCGTTCGAGCTTCCGATCAACCCAGGATTGATCGTTCCCAACGAAGCCAATTATGAAAACGGTTGTCGCAATCAGTACGAATGGTTCAACTCGGTAGACGCGGGGTCATCGCGTTGGCACGAACTGCGCGCGCAACTCGGCGCGCGCGGCGCGCACGGGTTGCTCGCGAACCATCCCGAAGTGGATGCGGTCGTTTGTTTCAACGACAACCTGGCATTTGGCGCGCTGCGCGCGTGCGCGGAACTGGGGCGTCGCGTGCCGGAAGATGTGGCGATCATCGGCTGCGACGACATCTCGCTCGCCAGCCAGGTGACGCCCACACTGACCACGCAACGTGTGCCCCGCTACGCGATCGGCAAACGCGCGGTGCAAATGCTCATCGAGCGAATCAACGGCAATCGCGAACAAGCGACCGTCGTCTTCCCTCACGAGTTGATCATTCGTGAGAGCGCGCCCGTCGTATCGTGAACGAGCCGATGGTTGGCATCGGCTAGAATAAATCTATTCCAAGGAAGGGAAGGAAGGTACTGATGAATTCGGAAATTACTCGTCGCGAATTCTTGCGGTGGCTGGGCTTGAGTTCAGCCGCAGCGGTGCTGGCTTCTTGCGCGCCGCCGGTCGCGCCGACGGTTGCGCCCGCGCCGACCACTGCCGCCGGCGCGCCCACGGTGGCGGCGACTGCCGCGCCCAAAGCGGCTGAGGCGCTGACGCTTCCCATCGTCAAAGAACCGTTGACGTTGACGTACTGGGTTGATCTCAACACAGCGGTGTCCGCGACCAAGAAGAGTCTGGGCGAAGTTGGATGTTATCAGGAAATCGAGAAAAAGACCGGCATCCACATTGACTTTCAACACCCACCCGCCAATCAAGCGACGGAGCAGTTCAACCTGGTGGTGGCTTCTGGCAAATATCCGGACATCCTCGAACATAATTGGTTGTCGGCTCCCGGCGGACCAGCCAAGTACGTTAAGGATGGCGTCATTCTTCGTCTCAACAACTTGATTGATCAATATGCTCCCAATCTGAAAAAGATTCTGACCGAACATCCGGATTGGCGGAAGCAAGTCGTCACGGACGAAGGCGATATTTTCGCGTTCCCGTTCTTGCGCGGCGATCCATTCCTGGTCGTCTTCCAGGGTCCGATCATTCGCAAGGATTGGCTGGACAAGGTTGGCTTGCCAATCCCGACGACGATTGACGAGTGGCACAATGCGCTCGTCGCCTTCAAGACCAAGGATCCGAATGGCAATGGCAAAGCCGACGAAGTCCCCTTTACCTCTTTCTGGGTCGTCAATCCATACTATCGGGGCGCTTTCGAAAGTCGGGCGTTCATCGGCGCGTGGGGCATCACGACGACGTTCTATCAGGACAAGGGCGTGATCAAATATGGACCGCTCCAACCCGAGTACAAAGAATTCCTCAAGACCATCGCACAGTGGTACAAAGAGGGCTTGATGGATCCCGATTTTGTGGCGGCTGACCGCAAGCTCTTCGATGCTAAGGTAACGGGCAATCAGTTGGGCGCGTTTATCGCGAATACCGGCAACGGCATCGGCAGTTTTACCGCGCTGATGGCGCCCAAAGACCCCAACTTGAAACTGGCAGCAGCGCCGTACCCCGTGCTCAAGAAAGGCGACAAGCCAATCCTGGGACAGAAAGATAACGAATTCACCGGTGTGGGTGCGGCGATCACCACCGCCTGCAAGCGCATCCCCGAAGCCGTCAAGTGGCTGGACTATGCGTACAGCGACGAAGGCAAGATGTTGTTCAATTTTGGTATCGAGGGTGTCTCCTACAAAATGGAGAACGGCTACCCCAAGTACACCGACTATATCACCAAGAACCCGCAAAAACTGCCGATGAATCAAGCGATGGCGCAATTTATGCGCTCCAATTACAACGGTCCCTTTGTGCAAGACCGGCGGTATTTCGAGCAGTTCTCGGCGCTGCCCGAACAACAAGACTCGGTCAAGGTCTGGGGCAATGCAGTCAACGAAAAAGCGCTGCCTCCAATCACGCCGTCGCAAGACGAAGCAAAAAAGTATGCGTCCATCATGAACGATATCAACACACGTTACGATGAAACCTTCCCCAAGATCGTCACCGGCGCGTTGCCGGTGGACGCGTGGGATCAGTTTGTCAAAGATATCAAGAGCATGGGGATTGACGACGCCATCAAGATTCAGCAAGGCGCACTCGACCGGTACAACAAGCGTTAGCTGAGTCAGTGAACAGTATTCAGTATTCGGTGTTCAGATAAGTTTTCTGAATACTAGACTTTCGGAAACAACTTTTACCTCTCGCCAAGACGCAAGGCACGCAAAGAATCATCTTAAAAAACTTGGCGTTCTTGGCGGCTTGGCGAGAGATGTCTTATTCCCGATAATGTCTACTGGACACTGAATACTGAACACTGGAAAGGCAACACATGGCAACAGCCGAACAAATCGCGGCGCACCCCGTCATCGCAGCGTCCCGACCCAGATTGTGGCAACATATTAGCCGGGATTTCGCGCGCAACCGATACATCTATTTGATGCTCGCGCCGGTCGTGTTGTACTATCTCATCTTTCACTATGGTCCGATGTACGGCGCGCTAATGGCGTTCCAAGATTTCAACATTACCAAAGGCATCTGGGGCAGTCCGTGGATCGGATTTGAAAACTTTACTGCGTTCTTCAGCGGCGCGTACTTTGCGCGTCTGATCCGCAACACGCTGGCGATCAACGTCCTCGATTTGCTGTTCCACTTTCCTGCCCCCATCATTCTGGCGCTGTTGCTCAATGAGATCACGACGCCGTGGTTCAAACGCACGGTGCAGACCATCACCTATCTGCCGCATTTTATCTCGATCGTCGTCGTCGTCGGAATGATGGTGGATTTCTTCGCGCGCGATGGACTCGTCAACAACTTGCTGGGTACCTTCGGTTTCCCCGCCACGCCGTTCATGCAGCGCGCCGATTGGTTCTGGATGCTCTACGTTGGCTCGGCGATCTGGCAGACGATTGGCTGGGGCTCGATCATTTATCTCGCCGCGATCACGAACATTGACCCGACGCTGTACGAAGCCGCAACCGTGGATGGCGCGAATCGCTGGCAACAGATTCGGCACATCACGATCCCAGGTATTCTGCCGACGATCATCATTTTGCTCGTCATTCGCATCGGTCACATGATGAGCGTGGGGTACGAAAAAACGCTCCTGATGTACAACCCGTTGACGTACGAGACCGGCGACGTGATTTCGACGTACGTCTATCGCAAAGGCGTGCTCCAAGCGGACTATGGTTTCAGCGCCGCCGTTGGGCTGTTCAACTCGGTCATCAATTTTGGCTTGCTGCTTTTCGCGGATCGCTTTAGCAAGCGGATGAACCAGACGGGCTTGTTTTGATTGGATGTTAGAAGTTGGATGTTAGAGATTAGAGGTTAGAGGTTGAGCTGGCTCCAACTTCCAACCTCCAACCTCTGATCTCCAACATCCAAAGGAACACTATGGTTGGCAAACGAACTTTGAGCGAGCAAATGATCTACATCATCATCATCCTCTTTATGGTCGGGTTGATGATCGTGACGCTGTATCCGTTCCTGTACGTGGTTTTTGCTTCGTTCAGCGATCCAGCCGAACTGATGAGAACGCGCGGCGCGATCCTATCGCCGGTCGGCAATGTTACACTCGCGGCGTACAAAGCGGTGATGGAAAACCCGATGATCATGATCGGTTATCGCAACACGCTCTTTTATGTGATCGCGGGTACGGCGCTGAACATGCTGTTGACCGTGCTGGGCGCGTATGCCCTATCGCGCAAGAACGTGATGTTCAAGACGCCAATCATGTACTTTATCGTCTTCACCATGTTCTTTGGCGGCGGAATGATTCCGCGCTACTTGCTCGTGAGTCAAACATTGAATCTGCAAGACAATCCGCTGGCGCTCATCATTCCGGGCGCGATCAGTACGCTGAACTTGATTATCCTGCGGACGGCATTTGAAGCCGTGCCCGTCGCGTTGGAAGAAGCGGCGCGCATTGACGGCGCGAATGATTTTCAGATTTTGTGGCGAGTGGTCCTCCCGCTATCTGTGCCGGCGCTCGCGGTCATCACGCTCTTTTACGCGGTAGGGCACTGGAACGCGTGGTTCGATGCGATGTTGTTCTTGCGCACCCGTGAGTGGTATCCCTTGCAATTGATCCTGCGCGAAATCCTCATCAGCAATAGTACGGACAGCATGATGACCGGCGTCTCAAGCGGCGACGTGATGCCGATTGGCGAAACGATCAAGTTCGCGACGATCATTGTCGCCACCGTGCCCATCCTCTTTATCTATCCGTTCCTCCAAAAATATTTCGTCAAGGGTGTGATGATCGGCGCGGTCAAAGAATAAGGATGAAGGACGAAGGCAGAGGAATGAAAAACATTCTCTTTTCGATTTTCATCCCTCATCCCTCATCCTTCATCCTTTTGTTAGAAAGCTCCAATGACTGACAACAAACGCATCACTCAATTACTCCACTCAATGACGCTCGAACAAAAAATCGGTCAGATGCTCGCGCTCGGTTTTTCCGGGACGTATCCCCACCCGGACATTCTCCGGATGATCGAGCAATATCACGTCGCCGGCTTGCGCGTGACGCCCGGCTCGCGCAAATTCGTGCGCGAGTTGAAACCGGGGAGCGCTGGCGAACCGCGCGTGCGCCGCGCCCTCGAAGCAGACGAGCGCGTTTATGGCGCGAAAATCGCCGCGCCGAATGTGTCGCCGCAAGAGTACGCACACACACTCAACGTCTTACGCCAACGCGCGCTCGACACCGGCGCGGGCATTCCGCTCTACTTTGCGCTCGATTGCGAGGGGAATCAGAGCAGTGATTATTACACACCCGGCATGTCCGGCTTTCCGCATCCGATGGGCTTGGCGCAATCCGGCGATCCGACTCTGGCGCGTCGCGTCGCGCGCGCGCTGGGCGCGCAGTTGAATGCGGTCGGCATCAACTGGATTCATTCGCCCGTACTCGATGTGAACACCGATCCGGCGAATCCAGAGATCAACACGCGCAGTTACTCGCCCGATCCAAACATCGTCGCCGAGTACGCGTTGCAGGCGTTGTCTGGATTCGACGATGCGAACCTGATCGCGACCGGCAAACATTTTCCGGGGCGGGGAGCATCGGCGCAGGACGCACACTACGATGTGAATGGGATCCGCGAATCACGCGCGCGCATGGAGGCGATTCACTTCGCGCCGTATCGCGCATTGATTCAGGCGGGCTTGCCGGCGATCATGCTCGCGCATTCTAGTTTTCCCGCGCTCGACCCCAGCGGCACACTCGCGACAATTTCCAAACCGATCGTGACCGACGTTCTGCGCGGGCAACTGGGTTTCGACGGCGTCGTGATGACCGATTCGTTCACGATGGGCGGCTTGGCGAATCAGTACGAAATCGCCGAGGCGGCGGTGCGCGCAATCCAAGCCGGCGTAGATTTGATCTTGCTCAAAGACGAGAATGCGTTGCGCGGACAAGTGTACTGCGGCTTGCTCGAAGCGGTACGCGCCAAACACGTGAGCGAAGACCAGGTCAACGCATCCGTGCGCCGCGTGCTCATCGCCAAAGCGCGCGTCGGTCTGCTCGACGGCGCGCGCGGCATCGTTGATCTACAACGCGTCGCGGAAAATTTATTCGACCCAGACCACGCGCGCGTCGCGCAACAAGCCGCCGAAAAATCCGTCGTCATCCTGCGCCAACAGGACGGCATCCTACCGCTCAAACCTGGGACGCGCGCACTCGTCGTCGAGCAAGTCAACGGCTTGCATCGTCGCTTGAACGATGCGGCGGCATACCCTGGCGCGTTGTACCACGCGTTGCTCGAGTGCGGCGTCAACGCGGTCTACACCGATTTCGACGTGACGACATTTGAGGACGCGTGGCAAATCGTTCAAGCGCGTGCGCGCGAGGTGGAGGTCATCGTCCACACGGGCTACTATGAACGCGCGAGCGCAAACCTCGCCGGCGCGGGCGCAGCGGGCAACGCCGTTTCGAATATCGCGCACGACCGATTTCTTTCGCTCGGCAAGCCGACGATTTTCGTCACGAACAGTCCGTACGATTCCATCGTCTCGCCGCAGATGCCAACGGTCATCGTCACCTTCTCGTCGTTCGCGGTTTCGATGCAAGCGGCGGCGCGCGTGTTGTGCGGAACGCTCTCGGCGGGACGAATGAAATTCGATCCGAGCCAGGTTTATTGACAGATTCGGCAGAATCCAGGTTTCTTTGAGAAACCTGGATTCTATAAGAACAAGGAGTAATGATTGTGAAACCGGTTCTCGCCGCGCAACTCTACAACGTCCGTGAATTTACCAAGACGGCAAGCGATCTCGCGGTCACGCTGAAAAAAATTCGCGCGATCGGTTACACCGCCGTTCAGATTTCAGCCATCGGTCCGATTCCCGATGCCGAGGTCAAGTCCATGCTGGACGATAATGGCTTGACGGTGTGCATCACGCATGTGCGCCTGCCCTGGGTCTGGCAAGACCTGGACACGATCATCGCGCAGCATCGCCTGTGGAATTGCAAGCACGTCGCTATCGGCAGTATGCCCCCAGAGTATCGCGCGAACGAAGACGGCTTTCGCCGATTTTCCGCGCAAGCCAACGCCATCGGTAAAAAACTCCATGCCGCTGGACTCACGTTCAGTTATCACAACCACAGTTTCGAATTCGTCCGATTTGGCAAGCGCACCGGTCTGGATTTGATCTTTGAAGAAACCGACCCGCGTTACGTGCAAGCCGAACTCGATACGTACTGGATTCAGCACGGCGGCGGCGACCCGATCGGCTGGATCAAAAAAATGAATCGGCGCATGCCGGTCGTCCATCTCAAAGATATGGTGATCCTCGACGGCAAGCCGGCAATGGCAGAAATCGGCGAAGGCAATCTCAACTGGCGCGGCATTTTGCAAGCGTGCCGTGAAAGCCAGGTCGAATGGTACGCGGTCGAGCAGGATGTATGCCAACGCGATCCATTTGAAAGTTTGAAAATCAGTTTTGAAAATCTCAACGCGATGGGACTAAACTAAAATGTCGAACACTCATTCACTCCGCTACGCGGTCATCGGCGCCGCCGCGTCTGTTTTCAAAGGCATGCATCGCCCCGCGCAAATCGCCGAAGGCATCCACGTTATCGCGGCGTGCGACATCAACGCTCAAGCCGGCAAACTCCAAGCCGATGAAATCGGTTGCGCGTTTTACGCGGACTATCGTGCGATGCTCGCCGAGCACAAGCCGGATGTCGCCGTGATCGTTACGCCGCATCCGTTGCATCCCAGCATGACGATTGATTGTCTGCGCGCGGGTTGTCACGTGTTGCTCGAAAAGCCGATGGCGGTAGATGTCGCGTCCGCCGATGAAATGATTGCCACCGCCGAGAAAGAAGCTCGCGTCCTGGCGATCAACTTTCAACATCGCTTTCGTCCCGCGATTGAACACGCGCGCGCGCTGATCGCGGAGGACGCGCTGGGTCCGCTCGTCCGCACACTCAGCGTCGAACCCTGGTATCGCACCGAGCATTACTATCGGACTGCCAGCTGGCGCGCGAAATGGACAACCGAAGGCGGCGGCGTGTTGATGAATCAAGCGCCGCACACACTCGACCTCCTATGTTATCTCGCCGGACTACCGAGCAAGGTCTGGGGGTTGACGCGCACGCGCTATCACGCGATTCAAGTGGAAGACACCGCGCAAGCGATGTTCGAATATCCAAACGGCGCGCCCGGTTATTTGACCGTGAGCACGGTCGAGGTCGGTGTCAAGCCGCGTTTGCAAATCATCGGCGAAAAAGGCGCGCTCGAACTCGAAGGGAATCGCTTGACGGTTTATCGCACGACGCCCTCCTCGCGCGAACACATGCTCACGAGCGACGCGATGTTTGGCAAGCCAGAGACGACGAGCGAAACGTTCGACCTGGAGCCAGGTCTGGGACACCAAGCGGTCTATCGCGATTTGGAAGCGGCGATCCGCGAAAAGCGCTCGCCGCGCGCGGATGGTCGCGCGGGAATCCTGTCGCTCGAACTCGCGAACGCGATCACCTTGTCGTCGTATTCCAACGCGCCGGTGACACTGCCCGTCAATCGCGCGGCGTACAGCGCGTTGCTCGCCGATTTGCAAGCCGGGCGGGTCAAATGAATCTCGGAGATTTCGAGCGCGATCGCGTTCTCACGCGCGCGCGCAAATATCTGAACGCGCCGCCGACACCAATCACGTCGCTCGTTTGCGCGCGTAGCCCAGGTGCTCCCCAGGATTATTTCTCCGAAGGCGATTACTGGTGGCGCAATCCGGACACAGCAGAGGGCTTGCCCTACATCCGTCGCGATGGCGAAACCAACCCGGACAATTTCTTCGGACATCGCCGTTTGATGATCACGTTGTCGGTGCAGGTGGGCGCGCTCGGCGCGGCGTACGCGTTGACGCGCGATCCTGGGTTTAGCGATGCCGCCGCCGCGCACCTGCACGCGTGGTTCGTGAATTTGCAAACACGATGAATCCGCGTCTTGAGTACGCCCAAGCCATTCCTGGGATTTGCGCTGGGCGCGGGATCGGCTTGATTGACACGCTTCACCTCGTCGAAGTTACGCGCGCGATTGAAGCGATGCGCGACGTGTTGCCCGAGTTCCGCGCCATTCAATCCTGGTTCGCCGACTATTTGCGTTGGTTCACGACGCACCCGTACGGCATGGACGAGCGCGACACGCAAAATAATCATGCGACGTGCTGGGTCTTACAAGCCGGCGCGTTCGCGCATCTCATTGGCGATGAACCGGTGATGGACGATTGTCGTCGCCGCTTTAAAGAAATTCTATTGCCCGATCAAATGACGTCTGATGGGTCGTTCCCGCGCGAACTCGCGCGCACCAAACCGTACAGCTACTCGATCTTCAACCTCGACGTGATGGCAGGCATCTGCCAACTGCTTTCGACGCCGCGCGATGATTTATCGCGCTTTGAAACGCGCGACGGGCGCGGGATGAAACGTGGCATGGAATTTCTCTATCCGTTTCTGAAAGACAAATCATCGTGGCGCTGGGCGCGCGACGTGATGCACTGGGACGGCTTGCCCGCGCGCCAGCCGTCGCTCTTGTTCTGTGCACGCGCGTACGCCGAATCGAAATACCTGGAACTTTGGCAGACGCTCGACGCGGACCCGACCGATGAAGAGATCATCCGCAACATGCCGATTCGCCAGCCGGTGTTGTGGATCAACTGAGGAGACTAGAGTGGATTGGACACACGAAGCATTGCAGTACAGCATTGTCGTAACGCGCCAGAACCTCGCACGCGTCACCGATTTTCCGGAATTGACGAACGACGGCGTGTGGGAATCTACGCGGGTCAAACCGGGCGGCTGGGTCGGCGGGCATTGGGCTGGCTTGCTCTGGCTCGCGTTCGCGCACACCGGCGACGCGGCGCTCGAACGCGCGGCGCGCGCATGGACCGCGCAACTTGCGCCGCGCCAAAACGACACGAGCACGCACGACCTGGGTTTCCTGTTCGAGCTATCGCACCTCCTCGGCGCAACACTCACCGGCGATGCGACGCTCAAAGCGCCCGCGCTCAACGCCGCGCGCTCGCTCATTCGGCGCTACAACGCACAAGGTAAATTCATCCGCGCGTGGGGCGCGCTCGAATCGGATGATCGGCGCGGGCGCGCGATCATTGACACGCTGATGAATCTCGATCTGTTGTACTGGGCGAGCGTTGAGACCGGCGATCCCAGGTTCGCGGAGATCGCCACCGCGCATGCGCGCACCGCGCTTGAGTACAACACGCGTTCGGACTGGTCAACGTCGCATGTGATGGATTTCGATCCGGACACCGGCGCGTTCATCATGCAAGATACTCACCAGGGCTTGAGCGCATCGTCGTGTTGGTCGCGCGGGCAAGCATGGGCGGTCTACGGTTTCGCCGAATGTTATCGCAATACCGGCGACGCGACATTTCTTGTTGCGTCGCGCAACCTTGCCGAGTATTGCCTGCGCCGTTTGCCGCCCGATCACGTCCCGTACTGGGATTACGATTCGCCGTTGATTCCAAATGACGTGCGCGATAGTTCTGCTGCGTCCACGCTCGCCTCGGGCATGATGCTTCTCGCGACGCTTGAATCGGACGCGACCAAAGCGGAACACTGGCGCAACGCGGCAATCACGATTCTCGAATCGCTGTGGCGCGATTATTCGAGTCGCGGCACACGCGAGCCATCCATCTTGATTCACGGAACGCGCAGTAAGCCGCACGGCATGATGGAGCACGGTTTGATTTACGGCGATTATTATTTTGTCGAGGCGTTGACGCGCTTGATCGCGCCGGATAAAGCGGTCGTGTAAATTGGCGTGGGGGCGACCCTTGTGGTCGCCCCTACAAATTCAACACCGTGCTATATTGAGACACATTATCGAACGAAAAGGAGAACATCCGTATGTTGAAACCAGAACCGACCCAGGGTGACACATCCTGGTTCATCCAGGATCGCTTTGGCATGTTCATCCACTGGGGCGCGTACGCGGCGGCGGCGCGGCACGAGTGGGTGCGTAATCGCGAAGAGATGGACGACGCCGCGTATCAAAAATATCTGGATCACTTTGATCCCGACCTGTACGATCCCAAGGAATGGGCGCAACGCGCCAAGGACGCCGGGATGAAGTACGCCGTCATCACGACCAAGCATCACGAAGGTTTTTGTTTGTGGGATTCCAAGCTCACGGATTACAAAGCCACGAACACGCCGGCGCGCCGCGACCTGCTCCGTCCCTGGGTCGAGGCGTTCCGCGCCGCCGGGTTGAAGCTCGGATTCTACTATTCGCTGATTGACTGGCATCATCCCGAGTTTACGATTGACGTGTTTCATCCCTTGCGCAATCATCCCGCCGCGTTGGAAATGAACAAAACGCGCGACATGCGGAAGTACGCCGAGTACTTGCACGCGCAGACGCGCGAACTGCTCACCGAGTTTGGCAAAATTGACGTGATGTGGTTCGACTTTTCGTATCCTGGGCGCGAGTACCGCGGAATGCCCGGCAAGGGTCACGACGATTGGCAGAGCGACAAGTTGCTCAAGATGGTGCGCGAGTTGCAACCACACATCATCGTGGACAACCGGCTCGATCTGCCGCCGGAGCAAGCCGACATCTACACACCGGAGCAAGTGCAACCGCGCGGCTGGGTGCACGTGAACGGCAAGCCGGTCGTGTGGGAAACGTGCCAAACATTCAGCGGTTCGTGGGGATATTATCGCGACGAATACACCTGGAAAAGTCCGGAGCAACTGATTCAAATGCTCGTCAACTCGGTGTCGCGCGGCGGCAATCTGTTGATGAACGTCGGACCGACCGCGCGCGGCGCGTTCGACGATCGCGCGATCAAGGCGCTGGACGTGTATCGCGCTTGGATGAAACTCAACGCGCGTTCGATCTATGGCTGCACGATGAGCGAGTTCACCGCGCCGCCAGATTGCCGACTCACGCAAAACGGCAAGCGACTCTACATTCACGTCTTTGCTTGGCCCTTCAAACACATTCACCTGGAAGGACTGGCAGGCAAAGTGGAGTACGCCCAGTTATTGCACGATGCGAGTCAAGTGCCTTTCGCCAAGTTCAATCACCCGCAACTTGCCGGCGTCACCGAGGACATGGTGAGTCTGGAATTGCCGGTTCGTAAGCCGGATGTCGTCGTGCCGGTCATCGAGTTATTCCTCAAGTAACGCGTCACAGTTATCACTCCGCATCGAAATCACGCAACTTGACATGAAATTGCTTGCGGATATGCTAAACAAAAAACAGTTCCTCAAGTTACCACTTCGCTAAAGATAGAATCCAGGTTTCCCCGAAGGGGAGAAACCTGGATTCTGGCGATGGGGGTACAAAGCAGAAAGGCGGGTTACGATGTCCACTGATTTACCCTATCCAGAGTTTGACGAACTCTTGACCGCAATCGGCGATGCCGGCGAACGCTTGTCCGAGATCGAAGCGAGTGAAGGCGCGGCGGGCAACATTTCCGTGTACATCGGCTGGCAGATCGAAGTGCGCCGCAAGTTTCCAATCGAAGATGTAGTCGAGTTACCGGAAGCGTCACCTGAACTAGCCGATGGTATTTTCTTGGTCACCGGTTCCGGGCGACGCCTGCGCGAAATCAAAGCAGACCCCGCCGCAAACCTGGGTTGCGTCGCGGTCAACGCCGACGGAAAAACCGCGCGGCTCTACACGTCGCCGCGGCGGCTCTTTACGCGCTTGACGAGCGAGTTCAACTCGCACCTCGCCGTGCATCGCGACCAGGTGGTCAACAGTCGCACGAACTTTCACGCGATCATCCACGCGCAACCGTTGCATCTCACCTACCTCAGCCACATCCCCGCGTATCGCGATGAAACGTATTTGAATCGTCACCTGTTGCGCTGGCAGCCGGAAACGATCGTCAATTTGCCGGAAGGGCTGGGGGTCGTGCCATTTCGCGTCCCAGGTTCGCCGGAGTTGATGGCGGCGACGGTCGCGGCGCTCCGCACGCATCGCGTCGTCGTCTGGGCAAAGCACGGCACGATGGCGCGCTCGGACGCATCGGTCAAACGCGCGTGCGACCGCATCGAGTACGCCGAGACGGGTGCGCGCTACGAGTACCTCAACCTCGTGAATCACGAACAGGCAGAAGGGCTTGCCGCGGATGAGGTGCGCGCGATCTGCCAATCGTTAGGCATTCAACAAAATGTTTTTTGATCGTACGCAAACAAGAAACCAGGTTTCTCGGAGAAACCTGGTTTCGGTCGAACGACAAGATGCAATTGTGTTTTTTGAGAGGTGACGGCAATGACTAGAAATTTTGTCGCGATTGACCTGGGGGCGGAGAGCGGGCGCGCGATCGTCGGCAGTTTCGACGGCGCGCGTTTGACGTTGCGCGAAGCGCATCGCTTCCCGAATCGTTCCGTGCGCGTCGCGGGACATTTGCACTGGGACGTGTTGCGCTTGAACGACGAAATCCAAAATGGACTCGCGCGCGCAGCGCAACAGTTCGGCGATATCGCGAGCGTCGGCGTGGACACCTGGGGCGTGGATTTCGCGCTGCTCGACAAAACCGGCGCGCTCATCGGCAATCCGTACCATTATCGCGATCAGCGCACCGATGGCATGATGGCGCGCGCGTTTGAACGCGTCCCGCGCGACGAAATTTTTAGTACGACCGGCATCCAGTTCATGCAAATCAACACGCTGTACCAACTTTACGCGATGCGCGGCTCGCCCGCGCTCAACATCGCGGACACGCTGTTGATGATCCCCGACCTGATCAACTATTGGCTCACCGGCGAAAAGGTGGGCGAGTACACCATCGCGACGACGACCCAGTGTTTCGATGCGCGCCAACGCGCGTGGGCGCGCGCGCTGTTGGAACGCCTGAGTCTGCCCACACAAATCTTTCCGCGCGTCATCCCGCCCGCGACCATCATCGGACGACTCGGCGCGCCGCATCAAGCCGGCTTGAACCACACCCAGGTCATCGCGCCCGCCTGCCACGACACCGGCTCGGCGGTTGCCGCGATTCCGGCGCAGGACGCGAACTTTGCGTACATCAGTTCGGGGACGTGGTCGTTGATGGGCGCGGTCGTCCCCGAACCGCTCATCAACGATGCGACGCGCGATGGGAATTTTACGAACGAGGGCGGTGTGGCAGGCACGATTCGTCTGCTCAAGAATATTGCCGGGATGTGGCTCGTGCAGGAATGCCGCCGCGCGTGGGCGCGCAATGGCGAAGAATTAAGTTACGATGCACTTGTCGCGCTTGCCAAGCAGGCGCAACCGTTCCAAGCGTTTGTGGACGCAGACCACCACGCGTTTATGAATCCCGACGACATGCCGCGCGCGCTCCAAAATTTTTGTATCGAGGCGGGGCAATCCGCGCCGCGCGACCAAGGCAGTCTCGTGCGCGTGATCCTGGAAAGTCTCGCGCTCAAGTATCGGCTCACGTTGGCGCGGCTCGAAAAAATAATCGGGCATCGGCTCGACGTGATTCACATCGTCGGCGGCGGTTCGCAGAATGAGTTGCTGTGCCAGTTCACGGCGGATGCGTGCGCGCGTCCCGTGTTCGCCGGTCCGGTCGAAGCGACCGCGCTCGGCAATCTCGCGGCGCAACTCATCGCGTCCGGCGATTGCACTTCCTGGGATGACGCACGCGCGATCATCCGCGCAACCTTCCCGCTGAAAACGTACACCCCAGGTGATCCCGCGCACTGGGACGAAGCGTATGAACGATTCACACGAATAGCGGACAGCAAATAGCAGATGGCGGATAGCAATTCGCTATCCGCCATTCGCCATTTGCCATCCGCCGCTCAACCCGCGCCAAGCATCTGCAAGAATATCTGAACGATCTGCGGATCAAAAGCGACGCCGGAACAAACCCTCAATTCTGCCACGGCTTCGGCGTGCGTGCGCGCGCTACGATAGATGCGTTCGTCGGTCATCGCGCTGTAGCAATCCACCACCGATAAGATGCGTCCGCCGAGAGGAATCGTTTCGCCGATCAATCCATCTGGGTATCCACTGCCGTCGAATTTCTCATGGTGCGTGCGGATGATTTCCGCTACGCCGTTGAGTTGCTTGATCGGAGCGACAATCGCCGCGCCGATTTCAGGGTGGCGTTTCATAATGCGCCATTCTTCGGCAGTGAGCGATTCGGGTTTGCGTAGAATTTCATCCGGCACCCCGGTCTTGCCGATGTCATGCAACAGAGCCGCCCAATGAATGGTGCGGATTTCACCCTGGCTACAGCCCAATCGCTCGGCGACAGCTCGCGCCCACGCCGCAAGATTCTGACTGTGCGTTCCCGTGTACGCATCCCGGGCATCCATCATCCGCGAAAGCGCGAGCACTGTATCGAGGTACGCGTTTTCCAAGGCGGATTCGGACGCGCGGCGCTCGGTCACATCGCGCACCACGCCCATATACAAACGCCGACCATCCAAGTAAACTGGCGCGGCGTTTACATCGGCATAAAAAACGCTCCCGTCGCGTCGCTTCACGGGCACATCGCGAACGATCTTGATTTCTCCGCGAACCTGCTTGGCGAATTCTTCCCGCAGCCAAGGCGTCTCCTCCATCGGCACAATGTCCGAAATCGCGCGACCTTGCAACTCATCCTGGGAATAACCGGTCATTTGGGCGATTGCTTGGTTGCCGAGAATCAACACGCGCGTTTCAATATCCACCAGCACGATGCCGTCCGAGATGTGCTCGAATAACGTCCGGAACTTGTGCTCATTCGCCTCGGCTTTGCGTCGCTCAACTTCCAGGGCTTGGATCTGTTGCAAGAGTTGCGGGTAATAACTTTTGCGGAAAGATCGTTCCCCCAAGCCGATCACTTTTTCTCTCAATTGATCCCAGTGCGGATCGGCGCTAGAGGACTTGCTCATATAGTTTCTCAATCTCGGCAACGGTTGGCTGGACGGGATTGGTTGCGAGGCACGGATCGCGATGGGCGGCGCTTGCCAAGTGAGGGAGATCTCGTTGCGTCACCCCCAGTTCGCCCAGGGTCTGGCGGATTCCTACGCGGTGACGAAGATCGGCGAGGGTACGTTGTAGCGCGTACTTTTGTTCCTCGGCGTCAAGCCCGCGTAGCGTCAAGCCCATCGCTTCTCCGATGCGAACATAGCGCTCGCGTGTCGCGTGGAAATTGAAGGCGACGACTGGCTCGAGCAAGATCGCGTTGGAGTCGCCATGCGCCAAATCCAAGAGACCGCCCAGACTGTGACTCATGCTGTGAACCAATCCTAAACTCGCGTTGGAGAAAGCAAGACCTGCCATGAGACTGCCCAGCATCATCTGGTTGCGCGCGAACGCATCGTGCGGCTGATGCACGGCGTTCGCGAGGTGACACGTCACCAGTCGGATCGCTTCCAGGGCGTACAAATCGGTGAGCGGGGAACTGGCATTCGAGACGTATGCTTCAAAGCCATGCACGAGCGCATCCACGCCGGTCGCGGCGGTCAGTGCCGGCGACATCGTCGTCGTCGTCTGCGGGTCAATCAGCGCGACATCGGGGACGAGCGTTTTGCTGATGATGGCAATTTTGACGCGGCGCGTGGTGTCGGTAATGATCGCGAATTGGGAAACATCGGCGGAGGAGCCGGCAGTCGTGGGGATGCAGATCAGGGGCAGACCAGGGATGGCGACTTGGTCAACGCCTTCAAACTCAAGAATATGTTTTTCGTTGGACGAGACGATGCCGATGCTTTTGGCGCAATCCATCGGGCTACCGCCGCCAATCGCAATGATCAGATCACATTTTTCAGCGCGGCAAAATTCAGCGCCTTGCATCACTTCATAGTTGTAAAGTCCATTAAGGTTCAACCCCCAACAGTCCAGCGATAAGTGTACCCCTTAAAGAGGGAAATCCACTACGCAGATCCTTGGGATAGTTGGAGAATTCATTTCGTCCCTGCATTACAGGTTCACTCAGCCTTCAGAAATTGTCCAGTGTCTCAACTTCCCATAGTCGTATGGGGGTGGGGGTACAGTTATCTCTGGACAACTGGGGGTCAAACCTTAATGGACTCTACAATAGTCTTTGGGATTGCTCGTTAGACCGTCGAAGATCGCGTACGGAATCGCGGCGCGTTGCAGCGCCGCCTCCACGCGCCCAGTCCATCCCGCCACGCGGATGCCCGGGTCGGTCACGATCAGCGCCTTGCCCGCGCCAAAGTTGACGGCGTACTGACTAACCATGTCGAGCGCGCCTTGCCCAAACACGAACTCGGGCGACACATACTTGCGTAATTCGGTCTGCATTGAATTCGTCGTTTCGGTGCTCATGACATCCTCATCTTGGCAACGTTCCGACTTTATGATAGACCGATGTCATAGCGATGTCAAGCCGCTTGCTGTGTGCGGGTGTGCGTCAGATTTTCGGATTGGTCAGTTGCCGGGATGATTTGAAACGCGCGCGCCCAATCGGTGAACGCCGCCACGGATGATTCACTGACGGGCGATTGGGTGGTTTCGGTTGGTCCGAGGTTGACGTGTGAGAT
>JACRBM010000041.1 GCA_016219275.1 Chloroflexota bacterium | reverse complement strand
TTCTTCGCCTTGCTGGTATGCCGCACGGATTTGTTCGTCAGTAGGTAATGGGGACGGTGTCATTGTCTACAGTATGCCTGATGAATGTATGCTTTGCAATACAAGAGTCGTCCAAGTTTGGTTATGCCTGAGCAGTTACGATGATTTTTCGTTTATGCAATGACGGATATTTTCGGCATAAACTCCAATGACCCCTCCACCAGCGTCAAAATCTCCACTTCCAGCAACAGGAAATAATTTTCCGTTACCAGGATCTGATTTATAAATTGAGAAAGTGAATTCCGAATTTACCGAAATTTCGCAAGGAAATTTAGAGATTCTCGAGTCAAGAAATTTCTGTAACGCCAAGCGCATATCTTTTTTTGCTTGGCGAATTTCTGATTTGAGCGGGCGTCTGTAATCGACAAAAACCCAATATGATTTTCCAGTGTACAAATGATTGAACGATTTCAATACTTCTTCAAATGCGTCATCTAAAGGATAAGATAGATTCTCTAACCCTTCAGGCTTTCCACCTTCAAAGAAATGTTGATTCAATCTTCTGACCTCTACAGCTATAGTTGAACCCACAAGAATATCAGGCGGGTCTTTATGCTTTGGCACAGGAACCACATCTTCGCCAAGCAAACTTTTCAAGTATTCAAGCGTGATCTGTTCTTCACGATTCATAAATTATGCAATGGGCAAGCCAACGGTTGGCGTTAGCGGCGGACAAGGAGCGGGTGTAGATAAAAGCCTGGGAGCGAAAAAAACTCAAAGCCAGAAAAAGGCTTATAAATCGCGCAGACTCCCCGCCGTCCGCTGCACGCATTGTTGGGCTGAAATTGCACGCTCTCATCACGTTTATTTCGACCTTTCCTGACCCTGTGTTAATCCCTAAAGAACACTTCCACGATTGGACTTGCATTTACCAAATCATCAAGTGAAGCCACCTGGTCGCGATACCATTTCGTTTCTGGAGCACTCATCAAAATTCTACGATCTTCTGGGTCAACAATTTCAACGGCTCTTGCGGGTAGTTCAACTTGGAGAGATTCTTTGAGACAAAATGTAAACTCGGGATTGGCTTTCAAGTTTGCTAACCAGTCCCGCCGCGAGCGAGGGCCTTTACCACCTTCTGCATCGGGTGTTCCGCAGATGATAATACGACCATTCACATTGGTAAACCAGATTTCAATTTTTCTGGGAAATCCTGACTTTGCGCCAACGGTGATGATATCAATCGTTCGATCTTTCCGCAGAGCCTCTTTGATTTCTTCATTCATAGCTGGGTTAGGCATCCTTTTGGGTGTATGAAACTCGATCACAGGTTTTCAGCCCAACGGGGCGGCTGCATCCGCTTGTTCGACGGCGCGCAGCGCCGAGAACAGCGGATGGAAGTCCGCCGCCCCGTGCGAGCGGCGCGAAGCGTCCGCTCGCACTATGTCTTATGCGGACAAATTTCGGTATAAGAATCCCCTGGGGGTGTTATACGGAATTTTTTCTGCCTACCCGCCTATGTGCGAATTATATAACAACTCCCAAGAAAAGCAATTGTTATGAACCAATTCGATGCGATCAAGCCGGTTTCACATACGCCACATATCCAGTAAACAAAACCTCGCGCGGAGCATCCCCGAAAATTGCCGCAATCGTGCGACTGCACCAATCGCGAATTTCGTTTTCCGGTACGCCGCGCGCAATTGCGCGCTCCACATTCGTTTCACTGAGAACGTATCGCCCGTACGCGTCCGTGCTCATAGGCAACGCGATCTCAAATTCGTGGTACGCGTCGAGTCGCAGACCGCATCGCGCGAAATCCATCGCGCGCACATCGAGCGCATAACCGGGTTGGAAAGGATAACGACGTTCAAACTCGGCGAACCACTTGTCCAGCGCATCGTCATCGCGAAAACGCCTACCTGCGGAAAAATCGTAAATGATGAGCGTGCCAGTCGGCGTGAGAATGCGTACCGCGTCTGGCAAAAAGCGACCCAGGTCGGCGTAGTTCAACGAGCCAGCCGCGGTGATGAGGTCGAACGCGCGATTGGCGAACGGCAGACTTTCCGCAAATGCAACTGCAAATTGCGCGTTTGGAGCTACCGCGCGGCAATACGTCAGCATCGTGTAGATTGGCTCGATGCCAACCACGACATCCGCGAGCGGCACAAGCGCATCGGTCGAGCGACCCGCGCCGCATCCGACATCGAGCGCGCGCACACTGCGGCGTTGACTTTGATGATCGGCGATCATTGCGATGACGCGCGGATGCACCGGCGGTCGCGCGAACGCGTAGCCATCGGCGAGACGCGTACTTTCGTAAACGCTTCTTGATGCAGTCATGTGTTCCTTTCGCTTGCTGGGCTGGGTAGAGTATAGGGTGCTTGCACCTTGGCGTCAATACCTCGAATCTTTGACATCTCTCACTCCACGCGTTATAATCTTTTTGAGACTAGTCGCGATGCGAGTCGCGCACGGTTGCTCGTCTCACCGCGCCTGGGGTTGGGTGCAGACGGGCGTTATTATTTTTATCTGGAGGTGGGAGATGGCTGGACGACAAAAAGTGACGCTCGGTTCGCTGTACGACAAGATGCGCCAGGGTACGCCGATCACCATGATCACTTGCTACGATTATCCGATGGCAGACCTGGTCGAGAAAGCCGGCGTGGACATGGTGCTCGTCGGCGATTCGTTAGGCATGACGATCCTGGGTTACGATTCGACCTTGCCCGTGACCCAGGATGTGATGATGCCGCACGTGCAAGCGGTACGGCGCGGCACGCCGAATGCGTGGCTCATCGGCGATATGCCGTACATGACGTACCAGCCGTCCGTCGAGACCGCGATTCGCTGCGCCGGTCGTTTCATGGCAGAAGCCGCGTGTGACGGCGTGAAGCTCGAAGGCGGTATCGAGATGGCGGATCGCGTCGCGGGCATTGTCAAGTCTGGAATTCCGTGCATGGGACACCTGGGATTGACGCCGCAAAGCGTGTCCGCGCTCGGCGGGTACAAAGTGCAAGGCAAAGGCGCGACGCAGGCGAAGAAGATTATTGACGATGCCAAGGCACTCGAAGACGCCGGGTGCTATTCGATTTTGCTCGAAATGGTTCCCGACCGCGTGTGCGAGATCATCACGAAACGCGCGGGCATCCCGATCATCAGTCTCGGTTCGGGAATAAACGCGCACGGACAGTTGCTCATCTTCCACGATATGTTCGGATTGTACCCCAAGTTCAAACCCAGGATGGCAAAAGTGTTTGGCGATGCGGGTAAAGTGATCGGCGATGGGTTGAAGCAGTACGTCGCCGAGGTCACGTCGAAACAATTTCCGCAGTCCGAAAACTGGTTCGGCATCAAGGATGAAGAGTACGCCGAGTTATTGAAGATGCTAGAAAAGTAAAACGTAATCTGTGATGCGTAACAAAAATCGCCGACCACTGATGGCGATGATGCAAGGGTGGTCGGCGGTCAGAGCCAGTCCTGAGCACTGGCGAAGGATGATCGTCGTTTTCAAAGGAGAAACGAATGGACAGTAAATTGCGCAGCAAACTCAAAATCCCCGCGAGAAATCTCGCCGCGCTCAACGGTCTTCTGCTCGATCCGAAAAGCAAGCTTGTCAACGATGTGCTCGCGGTGATCGCCAAGCACGGCACGATTGACGCGATCAATCACAAATCGGCGGAGGCGCGCCAACTGCCGAACTTGATGAAGCGCTTGCGCGCGATGAATTCGCCGTACGTGCCCGATCTCGAATGGCTGATCGAACAGCGCGACGCCGGCGCGTTCGTCAGCGTCGCCGATTATCGGCGCAAGGTGTTGGGCGATGCCGCCGCGACGATAAAGTTCAAAAAGTCATACGCGGTCACACTCGAGATCAGCGCGTTCCAGTACTTTCCCTGGATCATCGCGGAAGCGCAACATGCCATCGAGAAAAAAGGGTTGATGCCAGGACGATTCATTCGCGTGCGGTACATGAAAGAGTCCGAATCGGATCAGGGCGATTTGCTCGCGGGGATGGCGGCGATGCAAATCCTGGGTTCGTCGTACGTGGACACGCTCGATACGAAAGGCACCGATGGCTCGAATGTGCATCTCGGCGGCGCGGACACGATTGCCGGCTATTTCGGCGGCATCGGCGAGCCGAACGAGTACGCGCTCAAATGGCTCGACGAGTTTCTGTACTATTACACCAACTATGGCATCTACCAGGTTTTGAACATCAACGCCGGCACGATTCTCATTGGTTATTTGATCCATCGCCTCGGCATCAACAACGAGTTCAAGATTTCCGTGTTCGTCGGCAACGACAATCCGTACTTTATCGCGTGGACGTTGATGATGGCGAAACTGTTCGCGCGACCCAATGGCACAACGCCGCTCATCGGTTTCAACTTGAGCAACTCGGTGAACAATTGCACGATTGAGGCGGCGGCGGACATTCGCAAAAAATTTGGATTCGAGAATGTCGTTCGCATCGAGCATCACATTACCGAAACGTACAAGAGCATCGTGCGCCAGCCGTATGACCGCCGCGCGGAATTGATGGAACTCGCCGGCAAGGTCAAGAACATTTCCGCGAAACACGAGGGCGGCGATCCAGAGGTCGAAGCGACGCGCGCGCATCCATCGAACTTGCTCGAGTACTTTATTCCGAAAGCGGATGTCGAAGCCAAGGGGTTGATGCCGACATTGTTGCAGAATTACATGGACAAGCACGCGGCGCTAAATCACACGGCAGAGGAATTGACCAAGCACGGGCACGCGTTTATCGCGGCGAAGAATTTGCACAAGTAGCGAATGGCGGATGGCAAATAGCAAATGGCGAATGGCGGAGTCAACTTCGACTCCGCCATTCGGTTTAATAGTATCATCACCTTCGCCAAAATTATAAATTCATCCGCGAATAACGCGAACCCTGGCACTTGCGTTCCCGCCAGGGCAAGTGTAACGCGAATGAATTTAAAATTTAGCGGAGATTCGCGTTATTCGCGGATAAAAAAACGAGTGAAAACGATTTGGCGAAGGTATTGTAGTATATGACGTTATTCAGAATAAGAATTTGCCCACGAAGCGCACGAAAAATTCTTGAAAATTTCTTGACCTTGGTGTTCTTCGGGGGAGAAAAATTATTTCAGATAATGTCTACAGTTGTCCGGTTTCGCTCCACATGGCGAGGCGCGCGCGATAATCTGGGTCGTCGTAGCGCGCGGGCGCGAACGCGCGCGCATAGTCCGGTAGTGGGTTACCCAAGACGCAATTGGCGAGCAACTCGCCGGACGCGCACGCCGCCATCACGCCGAATCCAGATAACGCGCCGATGACGAATGCGCCGCGCACCGGCAACGCGCCAATCAGTGGACGGTTCTCGCGCGTTTTGGTGTAATAACCGCCATCTATCCACGGCTTGGGCGGATGATCAAAGTAATTCGCGAGTCCTGGCAAGAGCGCCGCCATGCCGCGCAAAACGATTTGCGGATACATCTCGTCGAACGGCGGCGGGAAATTTTCCGGAAGGGGCGGCGTGTGGTACGCCCACAGCATCAACGCGATGCGACTCGATGCGCCGCCTTCGGGACGCACGTGCGCGCCAGCCGGAAACTCGTCGAGCAGTCCGCGCGTTTCGGGTGATTCGCCGAGCAGCGCGCGCTCTTCGTCGGTGAATGGCAAATGTTGTGGGTCGCTCCAAATCAGCAAAGGCGCATCGCGCGGCACGATGCCCAGTTCGTCGCTGAAACTCATTTTTTGATGCAGTTCCGAAAAGACCGGTAATTCAACTCCGAGCATCTGCGCGACGTGTTTGAGGAATGGTCCCGCCGCCATGACGAACGTATCGCACGCGAGCGATGTGCCGTCGCTCAAGCGCACGCCGCTCACTGCGCCGCCATGCGTCTCGACCGATTCGACGCGCGCGGAGATAAAACGCACGCCGCGTGCGCAGGCTTGCTCGAACAAGTACATGCCCAGTTGTTGCGCGCTCAACCAGCCGCATCGCCGCGCGTGCAGAACGGCGACGACGCGCTCGGACAGGTACGGAAAATATTGGCGAATCAATCCTGGGTCGAGAATCAAATCCGCACCGTCAAGCGTACTTTCAAATCCGTGTGGCGATGCCGGTTGATACAACTCCCTCCCTTGTAAAGCGGGGGAGGGTCTGTGTTCGCGCAACGCGCCCGCGCCGTACTCCGCGGCTTGGATGCCCGCGCGGCGAAACTCGACGACACGTGCGGGATCGGCGGTGACGTAGAGATAGCCGCGCCGATTGAGATGGAAAACATTGTCGCTCGCGCGCGCGAGATCGTCCATCAACGCGATACTTCGATTCATCAATTGCACCATCGCGTTGTCGGGACCGCTCCACCAATTGCGATAACATTCGGTTGATTTGTCGCTCGTGAGCGAGAGCGGCGCGCGTTCGTCAATCAACACAATATCGCGCGCGCCGAGTTGCGTTAGAAAATACGCGGCGCTGATCCCTGCGATACCCGCGCCGCAAATGATAATTGACGGGTTCATTGCCAGACACGTTCCCTCAGTTCCCTCATTTCCTTCCTGCCCTGGGATTTACGGCTCCTCTCCCGTCTTCATCGGCAACTCCGAGCGACTCCAATCGCTCCACGAACCTTCGTAGAGGCGCGGGTTGGCATACCCGGCGAGCGTCAACGCGAACACGGCTTGGCTCGCATTGATGCCGCTTCCGCAGTACGCCGCGATTGTTTCTGCTTGATTCGCACCGAGCGCGTCGTAGCGCGCGCGTAACTCGGCTGGGTCGCGAAAACGGAAATCGTCCGGCGCGCGCAAGTTCCCGGCAAGCGGCACGTTCTTCGCCCCAGGCACGTGTCCCGCGCGCGGATCGAGCGGTTCGGTTTTGCCGGTGTAGCGCTCGTTGAGGCGCACATCCAGCACCAAGCCGCGCGGATCGTTTGCCAGCGCGCGTACCTGCTCGCGATTCACCATCATGTCCGGGCGTGGACGCGGCACAAAATTCGCGCGCGCGATTTGCGGTACGTCTGTCGTGAGAGGACGATTTTCTGTGCGCCATTGCGCGATGCCGCCGTCGAGCAGCGATACGTCGTCGTGACCGAAATAGCGCAACAACCACCACAAGCGCGCTGAGACTGCGCCACCGCGATCATCGTAGCAAATGACGTGCGTGCCCGCGCCGATGCCCGCACGCACCATCGCGTTTGCGAACTGGGTCGCGGTCGGCAGCGGATGGCGTCCCGGTCCTTGCAAAGGCGGTGACGAAAGATCGGTGTCTACGTCAACGAACACCGCGCCGGGGATGTGACCTTTCGCGTACTCGCCGCGCCCGGTGATGTCTTTTTCGAAAAGGTACCAACGCACATCGGCGATGCGAATGCTGGGATCATGCAAATGCTCGGCGAGCCAGGTCGTGGAAACGAGCAGGGGTGTGGTCATCGAAATCGCTCCAGATAGAATCAATCTGTTTGATAATGCTGAAGGGGCGAGATGACCTCGCCCCTTCGAAATCGTTCATCGAGTCCCAGGTCAACGCGCGCTCAACGATTCGCGTCCCCACAAATTACCGTCCGGGATGGCGGGATTGATGACGCGCCTGGGACTCGCGCCGTCGGCGCGCATCACAAAGATCGCCCAGCCGGTGCCGTTTTGGTCGGAACGCCAAAAAATAAAATTGCCATCGCGCGACCAGGTGGGTTGACCATCGTTGCTTTTGCCGGTCGTCAATTGTTTGCGATTGCTGCCATCCGTGTTGACGCTGAACACATTGACCGTGCCATTGCCGCTATCGGCTTGATAAACGAGTTTATCGCCGGTCGGCGACCATTGCGGGCTTGCGCCATTGTCCGTCGTAATCATCGCGATGTTTTTGGTTCGCAGATCGTAGATGAACAGTCCGCAACCGCGTGACGTGTTCTGGCAACCGGCATACGCGATGCGATTGCCGTCAGGCGCAAAGTCGGGACTAAAGCCCGTCGTGATTTCCGTGTCGTTAGAGCCGTCGGCGTTCATCACATGAATTTCGCCGCCGACTTTGAACTTGCCTTGAAAGTACACGATGCGTTTGCCGTCCGGCGACCACTGCGGATTGTATGCCTCGGTCGTGGTGAGGCGACGCACGCCGGAGCCGTCGCTGTTCGCCGTGTAGATGCCCGGTTCTTTCAAGGTAGCATACGCGATCCTGGTTCCATCCGGCGACAGCGAGGGCCACATCGCCGCGTCCAGGATTTTGTGCGCGTTGCTGCCGTCCGTGTCGGCGACCCAAATCGCTTTTTGATCCGGCGCTTCGCCGGTTGATACGCTGTACGCGATCTTGCCGCGTAGTGTTTCGGGTGCGACGGTGGTCGGTACGCGCGTCGGTACGGGCGTCGCGGTCGGCACGACAATCGCGACGCGCGTCGGCGTGGCGATCAAGGGTGCGGTCGTCGGCGTGGCTGGAAAGCGCGTCGTCAGGACGATCGCGATGGGCGGAGTGGGGGTCGGTTTACTGCCGAGCGAAAAAACGCCGAACGCCAGTACGCCGCAGAGCGCCAGCGCAATCAATCCGCCGATGACGGCGACGAACCAGGGTCGGCGATTGGTCGGTGCGTCGGATTCTGGCGCGGGCTTGGGCGTGGACGCAGGTTTGGTGAGCGACATCGGCGCGGGCTTTGGCTCATCCGCGAATGGGAGGACAATCGGAATCGCGTCCATATCCATTTGCGGACCGCGCACCGCGTTCTCCATCGCGCGCACCAGTTCGCGCACGCCGTTGTAGCGTTTCGCCGGATCTTTTTCCAGGCACTTGAGGAGAACTTGCTCGACCGGAATCGAGATGCTGGGATTGAGCGCGCGCGGCGGCGCTGGCGCGTCGTTGATCTGCGCCATGATCGTCGCGTATGGCGTATCGCCCATAAACGGTGCGCGCCCGGTGAACATTTCGTACAGCACGATGCCGAGCGAGTAGACATCGGTGCGTTGATCCACCTGCTCGCTGCGCGCTTGCTCGGGCGAGAGATACTGCGGCGAGCCGATGAGCATATCCTGCGACATCGTGGACTCGCCGCTACGTTCGATGCGTGCGAGACCGAAATCGGTGAGAAAGACATTGCCGTCCTTGTCAATCATAATGTTCGACGGCTTGACATCGCGATGGAGTACGCCGCGCGCGTGCGCGTAATGCAACGCGTCGCCGACGGGGCGCAGAATGTTAAGGATTTCGTTCGGCGTGAGGTGGCGTTCGAGCAACACATCCTTGAGCGTTTTGCCTTCGATGAATTGCATCACGAGAAACGGAATGCCCTCGGAGGTGATGAGGTCGTGCACCTGTACGATATTCGGGTGCGTGAGGTTGGCGACGACGGTCGCCTCGCGCGTCAGACGCGCGACGAACGATTGATCATTTTTGAGCGTGGGGTGAATGACTTTGAGCGCTACGTGCCGATCGAGGTTGGTTTGGTACGCCTTGAAGATCGTTGCCATCCCGCCTTGCCCGAGGTACTCTACGATTTTGAATTGCCCAACATGTTCGCCGACGACAAATCCCATTCCGATTTTCTCCGCGTGGTGTTGTCCCATTATACTCAGAACATACCGAACGCACAATTATACATCAAGCCCATTCCAAAAAAGCAAGGCGGATTCATCGCGTATCCGCCTTGACATGTTCGCAAAATGCAACGGCAGACGCATAAACGCGTCTGCCGTGGTGTGCGTTACGGCATGGTAACGAGTTGAAAAGTGACTCGATAGTTTACGTGTCGCTTCAAGGGCATAATCATGCCCATCGCTTTGTCGCTGGGGTATTGATCTTCGATGTTAAAGCCATAGCCGTCGCCATACATCGGATAGTTATAGTTGCAATCGCACATATCGGCGGCGGGCTTTTCATCGGGATATTCTGATAGACCACCCACGCTCGTGAGATGCGCTTTTTTACCATCCACGCGTTTGCCATCTTCGCCGAGCACTTTGACATAGATGGTGTGATCGCTGCCGGACTCGTCAATATTTTCGAACTTAAGACTGATCACGCGCCAGAATTTCTGTCCGCGCTGAACACCTTGCGCCTCTTCTACCTTGACGCCCTCGAGATGCGGCAACACTTGCGGTCCATTGCCCAGACGCGGATCAATGTAACGCGGGGCAAGGGGCGGCGCGGCGGGCGCGGCGGGCGCGGCGGCGACCGGCGCGGGGACCGGTGTCGGCGGGACGCGCGTTGCGACGACACGCGTCGGGGTCGGGCGCGGTGTGCTTGTTGGTTTCGGAGTTGGGGTGGGACGCGGCGTGTCGGTCGGAATGGCGAACGCGATTTTCAAACGATTGATCGGATCCGGTTCGTTCTGCGCGGACGCGTTCGTTGTTCCACTGTTGCCGTTTTGCGCGTTTGAAATCTGCAATCCGCCGACAGTCGAACTGACGGCGCTGATCGTCGTGAACGGCAGTGCGATCAACGCGAGCCACATCACCAACGCGCCCAGCGTCAACGCGCGCATTTTCGCGCCGAATGACAAACCGTTGAGCCACTCGCCGGCTTCGGCAAAGAAACCGCGACGCGGTTGCGCCGGCGCGTAGGTCTTCGGCGCGGCGGGTTGTAGCTTGGATGAGACCGGTTGAGTTTTGGCTTGCGCCGCGTGGACGTGCTGGAACGGGAGATGCAACCCAGGTTTCGGCGGTCGCGGCGCGCGATTCGTCGCGCTAGGTGCGGCAGGCGCGCGACTTGTTGCCGGCACGAGTGCGCCGGATTTCTGGAACGGGAGATGAAACGGAGGTTTGGGCGGTCGCGGCGCGCGATTGACCGGTTGCGCTGGCGCGCTTGCCGACGCGGTCGCGCCGGGCAAAATCGCATTTGGCGCGATGGGCGGCACGATGGACGCGCGCGAAATCGGACGCGCACCGGACGGCGGTCGTTGGATGCGCCCGACCGGCGGACGCGGCGGCGGCATCGCGCCGGGTGGACGCGTAGTCGGCGGACGCGTGTGCGACGCGGGCGCGCCTTGCGCGTGCGACAACCGATCGGCGATCAAACGCGTGACGGTCATCGCAAGCGACGGATACTGTTCCATCAGCGCGACGAAATCGCCTTTGCTGATCGTCCACACTTCAACTTCTTCGAGCGCCTGCGCGGTGTACTCGTAACCCAGGTTTTGCACGATGGCTTGTTCGCTGAACGAATCGCCGGCGTCGAGCAAGTCCACCGTAACCGGTTCGCCGTTCGGACCGACGCCGATGCGTTTGACTTCGCCGCGCTCGATCATGTACAGCGTGTGCGCTGGTTGTCCGCCAAAGCAAATGATCTCGCCGGGACGAAAACGCAAGCCGCGCACTTTTTTCGCGATCGCGTTCAACTCGGCATTCGTCAAATTCGAAAAGAGCGCGATGCGGCGCAAGTGCCGAATCACGAAATCATTCTCGCGTGAGGCGAGGCGGTCGGTGATCGCGCGGCTCAACGAAACGCTGATTTCCGGAAAGCGCACCATCACGTCGTCAAAGTCGCCTTTGTAGAGTACCCACACGGTCGTGTCGGTCGCGGCGCGAGCGCATTCCGCGCGCGTGCGTCCGGTGAGGAGCGCCATTTCGCCGAAGAAACTGCCGGCGCGAATGCGCTCGAGCAATTGCGCGTCGGAGAACGCGGTCTCCATCAACTTGACTTCGCCGGCTTCGATGATGTACATCGCGTCGCCCGGTGTGCCTTCGGTGTAAATCGCTTCTTCCGCCGGAAAATGACGCAAGACCAGGCGCGCGGCAATCGCGGTGAGCGCGTCGTTCGGCACATCGTGAAACAGATCGAGTGCGCGCATACGTTGCACCGCGTCGGCTTGATCGTTCGTGCTCAACGATTCGGCGAGCGCGCGACTGAACGCAAGTTTGATCGCGGGACGTTCGTTGATCAGGTATTGATAATTTTCGCGCGCGAGCACCCAAACGTTCACCGGCGTCACGGCGCGCGCCGTCGAAGTGTACGGCTTGCCGGTGATGAGCGAGGTCAGACCGAAAATCTGTCCTTCGTTCAAATCGTCGAACGACGTGCCGTCGGACGATTCGGTGATGAGTCGCACCTGTCCTTCTTCGATAATGAACGCGGCTTCGCCATCCATCCCATCTTCGATCAGCGTATCGCCGCGCGCGAACGTGCCAAAGCCAAGACTCTGCGCGATCAAACGCAGATCTTCTTCCGACAACGCGCTGAGGAGTTCGATGTTACGCAAGCGATGTTGAACGAGGTATTGTTCGAGGAATGGAATGTGGACGCCCAAACCCGCGCCGAGCTTTAACCCGATGCCAGGATGTTCGCTGATCAATTCTTCAATGTCCGCGCGCGCGAGCACGAGCAGCTCGGTATTCGCCGCGGCGTGCGCGGTCGCGGAGTACGGACGTTCGAGCAAGCAATCTACTTCGCCGAGCAAACTGCCCGCGCCCAGGTTGGCGAGCGTCGCGGTCTTGGAACCACTGGAAAGTTTGACCAAGCCCGCATGCACGACATAGAGCGCGTCGCTGGGATAACCCTCGGCAAAAATCAATTCGCCACTGGCAACGGTGCGTCGGCGCAAACGCGCGATCAAAGGTTGGCGTTCGTCATCCGACAAGTTCTGAAAGAGTGGTACTTGGTCAATAGGTTGTGGAATCACTCAGGATTTCCTCCGGGACAAAGTTCATTTCTGTGACTGCTCACCCTTGCGAAGTTTTGAAGGCGTGCTTACTTGGAAAAGGGATTGGCAACTTTTGCAAGGGTGGGCTGAGTAGTCGTTCATTTCTGCTGAAAAACAATCTTCCATCCGCGCGGCGTTGCGCCGCGATCATTGCGGCAGTTCGCCGGCGGTGCGCCGATCAGCAAATCGGTCGCCGCTTCGCTCGGCGCGTTGAGAATCGTCACGGCGTACTTGCCGGGTTCGACCTGCACATCCGCGTAACCGAGTCCGCGTTCGGGCTTGAGTCCCGTGTAGACGATTTCTTCGCCGTTTGCCGAACGGACTGCAATCGCCATGTTCGGCAAGTCGCGGCCGGTTTGATCGCGCACGATCAGACGAAGAAACGCGGCGTCGGGTTCTTCCGTACAAGTCAGTTTGGTGTGTTCCTTCAATACAAAGGTCGCGATGGCTTGGGTTGGCAGCGCAATGGGATCGGACGATGTACGCGCGCCGGGCGCGGGACGTTGTGCGGTGTAGGGCAGACGATAGCCCAGCGCTTGACCCAAATGGATCAACGAATCTTGAATTGCCGAGTTGCCCAGAGATTGTTTTTCCTGTGCGATGAGATCCAAGAATGTTCGTGCGGGGTCGCTCAGTTCGAGTTGTTCCAGGCGTCGTCTAGCCAGCGGCAGATCGCCGGACAACTCGTACGAGGCGCTGATCATGCGGACATAATCGTTTTTGATGGATTGGCGCAAGCTCGCGGGGCTGGTATTCCAAAAGGGAACCGGGACGCCCAGCCACGCAATCGCCAAACCGATCGCCATGCCCAAGACCGCGCTCGTTACCGTGGCTCCAATCACCGACACGAGCGAAACATCTTTGGTGTTTCGGGAGATTCGTTTTGCTCCGTTTGTTTCCTCGCGCTCAAGGCGCACGCGTTCCGCCGGGTCTGTGCGACGGCGGAGTTGATGAAAGCACTGGAGAGGATAAAACGCCGATGGAAGAATGAAAATTTGTCGAGCGGGATGCTCGCGCAAGTAATGGATGTTTCATCACCGGCGAATGTGGCTTTAATCTCGAATCATGATATAATAAAAATGTGAGTGCCGAAGGAGGGAATCGAACCCACAAGAGCGTAAGCTCACACGATTTTGAGTCGTGCGCGTCTGCCAGTTCCGCCACTTCGGCTTGACGATAGCAAGTATATTGGAAAAACGTTGTTAAGTCAAATTATCTCAACTTCGCTATGGACGAAAAAACGCTGATTTTTGCGGCACAAAAAGGGGATGTGCCGTCATTCAACCAACTTGTCCGCGCGTATCAGGCGTTGGCGTACCGCACCGCGTATCGCGTAGTTGGCGATACCGCCGCGGCGGAAGATGCGACGCAAAACGCGTTCATTTCCGCGTTCAAACATCTGCGCGATTTTCGCGGCGGCTCGTTCAAAGCGTGGTTGTTACGCATCGTGACGAACGCGTGCTACGATCAACTGCGCGCCAAGCAACGCCGTCCAACCGCCTCGCTCGACGCGTTGTTGGTTGATCCGGACAATCCCGCGCCGGGCGTGGATCGCGCTGCGCCGGAAACACCTCAGGAATTTGCCGAACGTCAAGAACTCGGCGCGCTGATTCAACGCGGCATCGCGACTTTGCCGCCGGATCAGCGCGCGACGTTGGTGTTGGTGGATATCGAAGGATTCGATTATGACGAAGCCGCGACCGCGACGAATACGAACGTCGGCACGGTGAAATCGCGGCTTAGTCGCGCGCGTGCGCACGTGCGCGATTTTCTGTTGAACCAGCAGGAACTTTTGCCCGCGCGTTATCGTCTGAATAGTGAGCGAGTGTGAAATATGTTTGGCGATAGTAACGATAAAGTGCATGCGTGGGTCGAAGATCGTCTATCCGCGTACGTGGATGGGCAACTCGACTCTACCACGCGCGCGCAAATTGAAACGCATCTGCGCGGGTGCGCGGGTTGCCGCACGAGTCTCGACGCGTTGCGGTGGACGATGTCGCTCGTCAAGCAAGCGCCCGCGCCCAAGTTGCGGCGTTCGTTTGTGTTACCCGTGCCGGTTCAGCGCGCGCCGTCATTCGGTTTTGTCGCACTGCGTTTCGCGACGGTCGCTGCGACGGTGTTGTTGTTCGCGCTCATCGCGACTGATCTGTTGATGCAATCTTCCGGTACGTCTGCACCGGCGCCGGCGGCATTGATGCGCGCGCCAGCGCAAGAACAAGCCGCGCCGACCTCGCTCGCATTTGCGCCGACGCAAGCACCTGCACCAACCAAAGCGCCGGCAGCGACGCGCGCGCCGGAGCCGACCAGACCTGCCGCACCCGCGCCCGCCGCGTTGCCGACCTCTGCGCCGAAACCAACATCTGCGCCGGCGGCGACTGCCGCCGCGTTGCCGACGACCGCGCGGGCTGGGAATGCGTTCGAAGGCACGCGCGCGGCGACACCAGCGCCGCCAGCGAGTCTTGGCAACGTAACTGAAACCATGACACCCGCGACGGACGCGACCAGCAAAGTCGCGCAACCGGCAGTCGCGCCGCGTGATGCCACATCGCCAACTGCCGCGCCATCGCCAACGGTTGTGCCATCGCCGACCGCCACGCTCGCGCCGACCGCGACTCCTCTGCCTACGCGCGTCGCGATCATCCCGCCGACGATTGCGATTGCGCCCGAACCAATATCTGCGCCGCGACAAAACTTGTTCACGCCGCTGCGCGTCGCGCAATTCGTCGTCTTGTTCGCGGCAGTGTTTCTCGCCGCGTTGACCTTGATGTTGTGGCGACGACGATAAAGCGCGCGCGAATCGCGCCAAGCACACAAGAAAAAGATGAGGCGAGCCATCACTGGCTCGCCTCTGGTTTTTGCTGATGAATTTATTTTATTTGGCGATGTAGATGAACAGCGTGCTGACACTCGCGTCCGGTTTGGTCATTTCACTTGCGATGCCCATCGCCTTGATCGGTTTGACCCAGGGTTGAACCTCGGTCTCGTAACTCGTGCGCGCGCGTCCGGTCAGTGTGCTGGCGTAAACGGATTCCGCACTGCTCACATTGACGTAGAACACACTACTATTCTTTTTACCGACGCCAGTTTGCACCGAAGTGTACGTCGCGTCTTTGGTCAGCGCGTTGCTCGACGCGCCGACCGCGGCATCGAGCGCGTCGAGCGGACCACCGATCACGAGAAATCCGCCGGTGAATCCATATCCCGCCGCGGGCGCGTTTGGATCGCTCGGCGAACCCAGCTTGGCGGTCTTGAACGTGACGCCCTTGATGTTTTGATCTTTCATCGGCGGCATCCCTTGCTTGGCGAGCGCGTCCACGATCTTGTCCAACTTGGCGGTCATTCCACTTTGGTCTTTGGCTTCGACGAACAAAAGGAAACCCAGTCCTGGCGCGCCAGACGTCACCGGTTTTGCCGGCGTCATGGCAATCGCAAAATCGCCGGTCATCCAATCGAAAACGTCTGTATTGATATCAATGCCAGTCTGCTTTTTTACCATATCGAAAGAATCTTGCATTTGCTTGCGCGAGGTCGCATCCATGACACTGAGCGAACAGTCCCACAGACTCTTCCAATCGTGCGCCGCCACCACGCCTAGCGTATTCGCGGGCAGCGCGTTGAGCGCCTTGGTCGGCGTGGTCTGTTGTTTCGCCAGGTTGCGCGAGCATTCCGGCAATTTTGCCATGTCGAATGTAATAGCCGTGTCCAGATTGACGCCGTTCTCGACGAACGCCAGCGACCCGGCGACGGCTTGATACGCGTCCAGTTGTGTCAGGATCTGCGGCTGAATCCCAGGTTGCGATTTGAGGTACGTCGCCGCGAGCGGCGCGAAATCGGCGTAAAATGTCGCGGTACGACTCGTCGGCAAATTCGCCAGCGCGTTTTTGTATTTCGCGCTGTTCGCGAGCGCGGTTGTCGCGCCGCCGGTTTGCGCGTCAATCGCCGCGCGCATCGCATCGGTGGTCGTGCTCACCAGGACATGGTTCGCGACCAGCGCGACCGTTGCGTCTTTGTAGATTTTCAGATTATTATTCTTGTACGTTTCGGTGCGCGCAGTTTGATCTTTCGGGACGCACTTTTGGATCGCGGCAGTCGCTTTCGCCTGATCGCGCACGCCCATCGCGACGACGAAATTCGGCGGCGCGCTCGTCGTCGCGCGACTGGAAGTCGTACTCGGCGCGAGGTTGGTCAGGTCGGTGAAGAAGAACGCGAGGTCGGGACCCCACCACGGCGCGATGTCCGCGTCGAAATCACAACTGAACGCGTCGCGAAATTGTTTTTTGAAATCGTCCGTGTTTTGTTTCGCGCGCGGCGATTGCTCGAATGCGCTCCACACCTTTTGAAAATTCACGGCTTGCTGAAAATCCACATCGAGCGACGCAAAGATCGGCGCGTTTACCGGCGCGAACGACGCGGCTTGCGCCTTGGGTCCCAAGCCGGCGAGCGCGAGTAGCGTATCCGTCCCGACGACCATCACCACCGCGACCCAAATACCGACACAGACCAGGAGTAGCACGGCGAGCACACTACAACCGATCAACAGCGTTTTGTTGCCGCCGGATTCCGGCGACGCTTGCGGAGCCATTCCTTGCATTTCATCCTCCGAGTTGGGCAGTGGGGCAAATTTCTAATTTGCCAGATGGCAAGTTGGAAACTTGCCTTACGTTTGAATGCGTACAGATTTCAACCACAATGCGGGAACCAGCGCGATAGCCGAGATCGTAGCGGCAATGAGAAAAATTTCGTTCATCACGGTCGCGGAAATGTTGACGACAAATTCGGCGGTCAGCGCGCCGAGCGGCGCGGCGCGCGAGAGTTCGTCAAAGCGATGCACACCCCAGGTCGTCAACACCGAGATCGCGATCGTCATGCCAACCAGTCGCAAGATCAACACAATCGCGGACGCGGTGCCGCGATGGTGTTCCGCGACGGTGTTGATCACCGCGGTGGCAATCGGCGAGATGACGATGCCGAGTCCGACGCCGCACACGACCAGGTCGCGCGCTTGGGTCACGTTGTCGAGCGACGCGTTCCAACGACTGAGCAATCCCAAGCCCAGCGTCGTGACGACCAAGCCGAGCAGAACCGGTACGCGAAAACTCCACCGCGCGGTGAGCGCGCCGCCGACGAATGCCGCGAGCATCATCGAGGTGGTGAGCATCGCGAGAATCACGCCGCTGTGCCAATCGGCTTGCGCGGGCGTCATGCGCCGCGCGAGCAACATCACCGTGTTGACGAACAACGGCACGTCCACGACTGCCGCGATCAACACACCGCCGACGAGCAGATTCACCGCGCACGCCGCGCGAAACGTCGCGTCGTTGAACATCGCGAGATCAATCAGCGGACTCGCCGCGCGGCGTTCGCGCCAAACAAATCCCAGGATCGCGACGAGACCGAGCGCGAAGAATGCCGGCGCGTACGGCGATAAACCTCCGCTGCTCGATGCGCTTGCGGCAGCGAACGCGGATTCCGAATTCGATTCGCCCGTGAGCGCGAGACTGAGCGAGGCGAGCGCGATGCACAACAACGTTGCGCCGGCGTAATCCATTCGCGCGTGTGTTGTCGCGTGATCGAGATCGCGCAACGCGATGAACGCAAGCACGCCCGCGACGATGCCGAGTGGAAGGTTGATCCAAAACACCCAACGCCACTCGAACTGGGTGACCATCCACGCGCCGTAGAGCGGTCCCGCAACCCAGCCGGCGGTGTCCACCGCGCCGATGATGCCAAGCGCGACCGCGCGTTTCTCTGGCGGCAACACATCGCCCACGATTGCCATCGCGACCGGGACGAGTGCGCCCGCGCCCAGGGCTTGCACAACGCGTCCCGCAATCATCGTCTCAAGCGAATTGGACAGCGCGACGATCACGGAGCCGACGACGAACAACGCGAGCGATGCGGTGTACACGCGGCGTCTGCCGTACAGATCGGAGAGGCGACCCATGACCGGCATCGTCAAGGTGTACGCGAGCAAATAGCCGGTGACGATCCACGCGGCTTGATTCAGTCCGCTCGGAAACGGAATTTCGAAATCGAAAATGACTTGGCGCAAAATCGTCGAAACGACGGTGAGATCGAGCGCGCCGAGAAACACCGCGAACGCGACGAGTGCAAGTGTGAATGTTGGGTGAAGTGAGCGGGTGTTCATTGGATAATGGTGTGGAGTAAACAAGGAAACAGGGAAACAGGTCAAGTTCCCTCATTTCCCTTGATTCCCGGTTTCCGTGTCTACTTGCTTCCGATCTCCGGCTGATTGATTTCGACCGGCACATCGAACTTGGTCAGGTCAATCAACCATTGCGTCGGCGGGACGGGTGTGCCTGGCGAGGGCGTCGCGTTCGGCAAGATTTCCGTCAGACGAATGCGGCGCAACGGCGCATCGTTCGCGCCGATCCACAACTCGACCTGGATCGTGCCGTCGCCGATGAGCCAACCCGTGATCGGCGCGACCGCCGTACCGGCAATGTCGCCGCGTAAACGATGATAACGTTGGTTCTCGATATGTTCGTCCGCGAGTGCGGTGAGGTTTTGCGCTTGGGTCATCAACGCGCCGAGACCGGTGCTCGACTGAAACAAAATCGCGGGATTAAAACCCCACTCGGTTGGAATTTTTTCCCACTTGCCGTTGAGCGGATTCGTCGCGAATTGGTGTTCGCCGATGCCGATCGCGTTGATGAGGACGTACGCGCCCGGCAACGCGGCTTTGACGCTTGCGCGCATTCGGTCAGGGCGTACTACGTCGCCTTCGACGCGGCGCAACGCCAGCGTGTGCGCGCGGTCGAGGTACGTCGGATCGCCGCTAAACTCGATGCTAAAGTGGAGCGATTGAATCGCGGAGAATTTTTGCGCGGCTTGATTGACCAGGTCGCGCGGAGGCGGTGCGGGAGGCGTCGCGAGAGAGCACGCGGCAAGCCACGCGGCAGTCGCGATGAGGAGAAACCGGAGAGCTCGGCGCGTACTGGAATTTGGCTTCATAGGTATCTGGGATGATTGTAACATTCCGCGCGTGCCGTGTCAATGGATTGAATAATCCTATTTGGTTATGGATGGATTTTTTCGTGCTTTTCTAACATGCGAATGAATTGCTGAATCTGTTTGGCGCGGGTCTCGGCTTTTTTGGCGGTCTCAAGTCGAAAGAGAATCGCGTAGCGGTTCGCGCGGTCGAGCGTTTCGAAAAAAGATTTTGCATTAGAGTGCTCGTCCAACTCGGACTGAAAATCGTTCGGGATCGTTGCATTGCGCGATGAACTGTACGCCGCATCCCATCGTCCATCTTGCTTTGCCGCTTGTATGGCTTTTAGCCCGGCAGGTTTCATCCGTCCGCTCTGGATGAGCATGTCGGCTTTTTCGCGATTGATCTTGGACCAAATACTTTTCGCACCGCGCGGCGTAAATTTTTGAAGCCATGCGGATTCATCGAATCCTTTTTTCTGACCATCAATCCAGCCGTAGCATAACGCGACTTGAAGCGCTTCAGCGTAAGTGATCGAAACTAGCTCAGAGTTTTTCTTTGCCAGCTTCATCCAGATGCCGGACGACGCGACATGATTTTTGTCGAGCCAGGTCGTCCAATCTTTTTCTCGTTTGAATAAAATGATCGGAATGTCGTTCACGCAAGACGCTCAACTTCACTGTCCAGTTTTGAACTGTAATGTCACATCGCTCGGTGTAATGTTGATGCCGACCAGCCGCATCCCGGTGCCCTGCAATGCGCGTTGCAGTTGCCGATTGATTTGCTCTTCCGCTTGGGCGCGAATCTTTTCGACTTGTTGCGACACGACGACTTGCACGATGCTCGCGCCGCTGACCTGCGTGTCTTGCACGGTCAACACGATGCGATTGTTTTGTACGGCGACGCGCAGCGTGATCGTCGCGTTCAACGTGACCGCGGCGCCGAGATCGCTGACGACGACTGCGCGGCACAGATTGGGCGCGCTGAACGTGAGGGTCATTTGGCGCGCGAGACCGCTCGAACGCGCGATGGGTTGAATTTGTGCGTTGATGTACGCAGTACTCGTCGTCACCGAAACATCCGGTTGTCCCGGCAACGGTTGCGGTACCACGACGTTCTCAGCGGCGCGGCTGGCGAACAACGCATTTACGCCAAACGCGAGCACCGTGCCGATGATGATGCCGAGTACCAAGCCCGCGCAACCAATCGCAAGCGATTTCATTTCTCGTTACTCGTCACTCGTCACTGGCTCACATCGTCTCTGGCGCGCGCACGCCTATTAAGCTCAACGTGCGCGCGAGTGTGCTCTTGGCGGCGGCGACGAGTTTCAAACGCGCGCGGCTGATCGCGGCGTCGCCGGGTTCGGACGACAGGACGCGGCACTGCTTGTAGAACGCGTGAAAGATGCCGGCGAGTTCAATCGCGTAATGCGGTAGATGATGCGGTTCGAGTTTCGTCGCCGCGAGTTCGACAATTTCAGGCAAGCGCAACAGTTCGCGAATCAAATCGAGTTCGGCGGGATGCGTGAGCAGCGCCACGTCGCCGTCTGCGCTCGTGATGCCAACTTCGTTCGCTTTGGCGAGAATGCTGGCGATGCGCGCGTGCGCGTACTGCACATAGTACACCGGATTTTCGTCCGATTGTTTTTTCGCCAGTTCGAGATCGAAGTCCATCGTCGTGTTCGCGGATTGCGAGATCAGCATAAAGCGCACTGCATCCGCGCCAACTTCGTCAATCAGCTCGTCCATCGTGACATACTCGCCAGCGCGCTTGCTCATCTTGACCAACTCGCTGCCGCGTTTCAGGTTGACGAACTGATGAATCAGGATGATGACTCGCGCGGGATCGAGTCCCAGCGCGCGCGCGACAGCAAGTACGCGCGGCACGTCGCCGTGATGATCCGCGCCCCAGATGTAAATCGCGCGATCAAATTTCCGGACGACCAACTTGTTCCACACGTACGCGACATCGGACGCCAGGTACGTCGGTCGCTCGTCCGGCTCCGCGATCACTTGCGGCGAGCGGATCAACACCGCGTCCTTGTCTTCGCCCAACTCTTGCGCGGCGAACCAAATCGCGCCATCCTTTTCGACGGTCAAGCCCTTGTCTTTCAAGACCTGAAACACTTGCGAGAACAATCCGCCTTCGTGCAGCGACCGCTCGGAAAACCAATTGTCAAAGCGCACGCCCATCCGCGCGAGTGTCTTGGCGTAATCGCTCAACACGGTGGCGATGCCCATGCGCCCGAGTTCACGAAGGGCTTGATCGCGCGGCATTCGCAAAAATCGTTCGCCCTGTTCCTGCGCGATCTGTTCTCCCATTTCGATCACATACGCGCCTTGATACCCTTTTTCCGGAAATGGCTCGTCACGACCGAGCGTCTGCGCGTATCGCGCGAAAACACTCGCACCAAAGAGTCGCACCTGGGTGCCGTTATCGTTGATGTAGAATTCGCGTTGAACATCGTGACCCGATGCTTGTAATATATTTGCCAGCGTGTCGCCAATCGCGCCGTTCCGTCCTCCGCCGATGTGCAACGGTCCGGTTGGATTCGCGCTGACGTACTCAACCTGGACGTGTTCAGGTTTTGCGGTGGGCACATCGCCAAAGCGCGCGCCTTGCGCGAGAATTTCTTCGACTTGGCGCGTGAGCCACGCATCGTTGAGCGTGATGTTTACAAAGCCAGGCGCGGTTGCTTCCACTTTTGCAATCGTGTCGTCGTTCGGAAAATGTGCGGCGATGGTTTGCGCGATTTGTAGCGGCGCGCGTTTCGCTTCGCGCGCGAGTTTTAACGCCAGCGCGGTCGAATAGTCGCCCCACTCTTTGCGTTGCGCGCGTTCGACAAACGTGTCAGGCATCGCGAACGCGGGGAGCGCCCCGGCGTTTTGCGCGGAGAGGATCGCGTGTTTAACCAGTTCGGCGAGATGATTTTTGATGAGCATGGTTGTGATTCTTTCTATAATCATTTTTGGGCGACCAACTGAGAAACGCGTAAATCGGATACAACTGCTCGACGCGTTTCAAAATCTCGGTCGCGATGTCGTCGGGATGCAGTCGTTTGTCATTAGGCGCATACGTGATGCCGAGGCGCAACTCGTGCCCGCCCGGTTTATACTTGTCCATCGTCGAGTTCAACATGCCCACGTTGACCAGGCGACTGGCTTTGGCGCGCAAAATTTCTTGATACCCTGGATAGCCGTCGTCGGGACGCACGAATTGCGTGAGACGCAAGGTGTGTTCGCCGCCCAGTTCGGCGAGCAGCGCGCGAAAATGACCGCGCTGGGTCGCGTTCTCTTCGAGACGACTTTTCAAATTCTGTCCGTCCACCCACGCTTTTTCGCTGATGAGCAGTTCAATCGCAAAGCCGCTCTTGTCAACGCGAGCCGCGAGCATCGCGTTCGCGTAAAAGTGTCCAAAGTCTTCGATCAGTTGTTTCTTCATCAACTTGATCGTCGTTTCGGGCTTGGAGTACCGCAACGTCATAAACTCGACGCGCGGGGTGGCGGGCGAAATGCGTGATGCGCTGATGAGCCACTGCGGCATCCAGTGTGGGTGCAGGTCCCATTTCTGTTTGCGAATTTCCGGATAAATGCTCTTGTGTAGCGTAACGAGTTTTTCGCGCACGCGTTCGCGCTCGCCGTCGTATTCGGGATTGGTGGTAATGCCGCTTTCGAACAAGGCATAGTCGGCGGGTGAAAAGAAAGTTGGGTTGGTCATCGGAGATTCATTTCGAGTGTCAAAGATCGCATTGAATTTGTTCTGCTTTGTAACCTGTAATTGGAACTGTGTCAAGTAGTGCGATATTTAACGCGGACAAACACAGCGCGCGGTTTCCGCCGGTTCGCAGTGAACGTTGACCTGAATGGATCGAATCGCGATGTCTGCCGGCATCGCGACTGGATCGAGCCGCAGACGCGTGACGCGATGGTCGAGCCACAGCATCCCGCTCTTCGCCATGTCCACGCGATAGGTGTGCCACGCGCCATCGGCTTGCCCAATGAACGATTGCTTGAGCACGGGCGAGAAATCGGGTTGGTCGGCGGTGAGCCAGTAGACCTCGCCCGCAAACGTCGGTTGCGCCGCGCGGACGCGCAGCGTGATCTCGATGTCGCCCAGCGCGAGACTGGGAATGTCGAACACGGGACTGCCCATATACGGATCATCGCCGGTTGCGCGCGTGATGAGCGCGCCATCGCGATTCGCCAATTCGTCCAAATCGTTCCAGGCGACCCACCCTTGCGAATCGCGCGAAAAATCCCAGGTCAGCGCGGGACGCGAGAAATCGGCGCACTGTTTGCGCGATGCGAGCGTCGCGATCAAGTCGGCGCGTTCGGCGACGCGGCGATGGTCCACTTGAAAGAAAAAGGTGCGGTCGAGGTCGTCGAGCCAAATCGGAAACCGGGATGATTTTGAAATTTGTAGCGATGGATCGTCGTAAACAATCGTGAGCGCTTCCCAGAATCCCGCGCCAAAAACCGGCGCGCCTTCGGTCGTTGCATCGGGCACGCCGGCAAAAACGAGGCGCGCCTCGGGCGGCATCGTCGGATGCGACTCGGTGACGCGTTGCAGAATCGCCTGGGTTACCTGGCTCGCGCGGACATACGCTTGGTTGCGCGCCCAGAGCGAATTGCTGTACAGCAGAATCACCGCGCCGACGCCCGCCAGTCCGGCAATCCGCGCGACCCAGGTTTTGTGCTGCACGAATGACGCCAAGACGATTGCTCCGACCAGCGCCACGCCAAACGATGGAATGTAGAACGAGCGATCATTCACGCCGCCAACTGTTGTGGTGAATAATGTGATTGGAATCCACAGCAAACCGAAAATGATTTCGGCGCGCCAACGATAAGCGAGCAACAAACACGCGACGCATCCCAGGGCGACCCAGCGCAGGTCGCCCAAGGATTCGGCGAGCGGATCGAAAACGCGCGCGAGATTCGCGTCAACGTAGTACGCCCATCCCTCCGGCGCGAGCGTCAGCCCGCGATAACCGTGCCCGAAAAAAATCAATCGTCCAGCCGCCACGACCCAGAACGGAATGTGCTCGATCACGATGCGTCGCAAGTCCGTTCGATGTTGACGCCAATAAATTGCATCGTAGGCGAATACGATGGCGGGAAACGTCAACGCGGTTTCGCGCGAGGATAGCGCGAGTGCGAACGCGATCAACGCGATCAAGTAAAAACGCCACGCCAGTTTCCGGCGATATAAAATGAAAAAAGAAATGGCGAGAAGAAAATAGATGCCGCACCACACGTCATAGTTCGCGGCGAGCCAGGATACGGCTTCGGCATGAACCGGCATACTCGCGAAGATGAGCGCGCCGATGCCAGCGGTCACGCGTTGGCGCGTGAGCAAATAGATCAAGATGAAAACGAGCAGAGATACGATCCAGTGGCTCAACACACTGACCGCATGGTAACCGAATGGTTCCAGCCCAAACGCGATAAAGTTGAGCAACCAATACACGTGGCTCATCGGACGAAAGACGCTATAGTTGACGATGCCGCCGATGAACCATTCCTCCCACTGTAGTCCGTTCAACATCGCCGCGCGGTTGAAATGCAAGAATCGAAGAAAACTAAAATCGTCGGCATTAAAGTACGCGGCGAACACTGGGCTGTACAGAATGATGATGATCAAACCTGCGCCCCAGCCGAATCCACGCGCCAGGTTTGCTTGAAATTTGTTGGGATGATTTGCTTGAGATGTTTGGTTCATCGTGCTAACGCAATTCAGTTTGCCGGTTGTGCGAAACGAAACCTTCAATGAAAAAAGCGATGCCCAGAGTGACCAACCCGCACAATGCACTGATGCCCGCGCCCAGGACGAGTGACATCGGTTGATAATCGAATACGATATCATGTTCGCCGGATTCAAGCGGTACGGCGCGGAATAGCACATCGGCGCGCGAAATAGGGATTGGCTCAGCATCCACCCACGCGTTCCACCCAGGATACCAGGCGTCCGTCAGCACCAAATAACCTGGGCGATCAGTTGCCGCGCGCAAGGCGATGTGCTCTGGTTTGTAATCGCGGATTTCAACGCGATCCAGAGAATTATCGCCATTGAATTGAAGCGGAACCCCTTGTTCCAACAGTACAATTCGGTCGGCAGGGAAATCCGGTTTTTGCAAACGCGCAAATGCCGTCGCGTCATCGGCGATCTCGGCGGTGTGAACGATGAACGCGCGCGGCAACTGATCGCGATTTTCCCACGCGCCGACCGTATCGCTCATGTACGCCACAGACAAGTTGGGCTTGCCGGTAAGGGTTGCCAATGAAATGGCTTGATTGTTCTCGCCGATGAGCGATACACTTTCGATGCACAAGCGTCCGTCTGGTAGCGCCGATTCCACATTCATCGCGACGATGCGCCGCGCCGGCGCGAGTTCGTAGCGCGCGCGATAGGTATGCGCCTCGAACAATTTCCCGTACGCGCGCGTCGCACCGGGATAACTGTGCGCGACACGCGCGCGTGGATGTTGCGCTGTCCTGGTGTCATTCGCGCGGTCGAAATCCCAGTCATCCGTTTCGACGCTGACCCGCAACGGAAATTGTAGAGTACTGTTATCGTCCAAGGTCAGAACGATGTGCGCCGCCAGAGTGCCGGCGGGCAGATTCGCGGTTTGTTCGGTGAACGATGTGACCTGGATTGCCGAGGCGAGCGTTGCCGCGATGCGCGCTGGTTCATTGTTGAGCAACCACGCGAGCGATTGGGTTGGCGCGGCGATGCGATGCGTGCGTGGTTCCAACGGCAACATGAAATAGCGCACGTTCAGTAAATTCAACATGGGCGCGGACAAAAGATTGAGGTACTCTTCGTGTCGCGCGTACGGCAACGGCGAGTACACTTGCGCGCTCTGACGTCCATACACGGTCGCTTGGTTGGGTGCAAGACTACCGCGCACTGCCGGGACGCTCGGCACGATGGACAGATCCGTTAACACGCGATCCGTCACGCGCGGTTCACCCAGGGCATTCACAACGCGCGGTGGCGTCTCGACGTACGAAGGCGGGGTCAGTTGTGCGAGCGTGAAAAGAAAGGGTGGCGCAAAACTCACGAGATCGAACAAGGTCAAGCCCAGCAATGTCGCGATGAACGTGGCGCGTAAAATTTTTCGTCGCCAAGCGAGTGCGATGAAGCACACCGCGCCAATGCCAATCGCGAACGGAAGCCATTGCCACGCGGTGAGCCAAAACTCGAGCGATTGCGATTGAGTGAGCCAAAACGAAATGCCTGCGAGCGCGCCCAGGATCGTCGCGATGCCAATCGCTTTTTTGTTCACGCGCGAGGATGCCAACCGATTCGACAATTCGTCGAACGCGATCGCGCTGAGTAGAATCGCGCCAAACAGCGCCAAGAAAATATAGCGCGCGGGTGTGCGAAACAAGTTGAAGAGTGGTAGCCGGTAAATCAATTCGTATGCCGGGTTGAAACTGCCGAGCGCAAATGACAATGTGATGAGCACGAACAGCGTCAAAAAAAGCGTGCGCCGGGTGCGGCGTATGAGCGGCGCGAGTATGGCGAGCGCAAAAGGCGCGATGCCGAAGTATGCCCAGTATTCGTTCGTGTGTTCGATCGGTTCGCCTTGTGTGTACGGGAAGATAAATTGCGCGAGAAAAGATGGCGGCAAAGAATACTCGGTTAGATAGTCCTTGCTCATCGCCGCGCCGCGAACGGATTGCTGAATCAGTTCCATCGTCGGAACGATTTGAATCGCCGCGATGCCCGCGCCCAATCCCAGCGGAAGGATCGTCGAGACTAGAAATCGCCGAAGCGGGGCATACGCTTGCTCGGTTACGATTTCAAACAAGCCGAATAATCCCAGGGTCATTGCGCTCAACAACGCGGTCTGCGGAAATCCAGAGACGAGTTGCAAACCGATACTGAACGTCAAAAGCAGAAACCAAATGCGTTTGTGCGTGTGGAGGAATTGGCTGTGCAAGAAAATGAGCCAGGGGAGCCAGGCGCTGGCGACGAGAATCGGAGTATGATACAGTTTTTCGAGCGTCAAACCGTTGAAAGAAAAAATGAAACCGGCAAGTAACGCGCTCGGACGATTCAATTGCATTGCACGCGCACACACGTACATCCCAACGCCTATCCATGATAGATGCAACACCATCCCATATGAAATCGCGAAATGCGGCGGCAAGAATTTAAAGAGCAACAAATAGATCGGGGAAAATGTCGCGACGTGTCCTTCGGCGATAAGCGGAAAACCGGCAATGAAATTTGGCGACCAAAGTGGCAGGCGATTCTCGGCGAGCGCGCGCGAAAGCTCGACGCCGAAAGGATGATACAACAGCATAATGTCGGTGGTAAACCAAACGGCTTGTCCCAGCGTCACGCGCCAAAAATAAAGCCACGGAAACGCGAACAGGAATGCGATTGCCCAGACATCGCGGTTGGATAGAATTTTGAACAGCGGCGCGTGCGCGGCGCGGAAAGCAAGCATGGAATTCATTATAGCGAGAAAAAATCAGGGGTCAACGCGCGGTGTGTTTAGTGCACGTTCCACTTGAAACCGAAAAACGGAAACTGGTTGATGTTGCGCGTCATTTGCAGCGGCGGCGCGATGTATTGCCACGGCGCTTGCGAACCTTGCCACGTCGAAAGAAGCGACAACGCCAATGCCGGGATGATCAACGCCCACGCGAGATGTTTCCACGTTCGCGCGCTCAAAGGCGGCGCGAAGAAAATGAACGCGAACAAAAGCGGAATTGCCGGGATGAACCACCGTTCGCCATACGCGTTCCCGCCATAGTTGCCGGTGTTCGTTGCAAGGTAGAGACACAGCGCGGCAAATCCGATGATGGCGGCGAGACCTTCGATCCACCACGTGTGGCGGCGATTCCATGCGACGGCAATCGCGCCGACGATGGCGAAAAGCAACAGAGGATTGTAAGCGAACAGACCTTGCCCACCCAGGAACATTCGAAAAGCGTATGCCGCGTAATCGTCCGGTGTGCCGTTGCCGGCGAACGTCGCTGGAAATTCCGACCCAGGATAGTTGTAGCCATTCGTAATCATGTACGGCGGAATGATCATCCCCGCGATTTGATAATCGAGCAGCGCGGTGAGGACGAGCGGCAGCGCGCCGCCCAGCGCGAAGAAAAAGAACTCGCGGCGCACGCGCACGAGCGCGATCACGCCGACCGTCGCCGCGACGATGCCTGCCAGAACGTCGAACGCAATCGCAAGCGCGGCGAGCACGCCCGCGAAAAAGATCGCGCGACGATCCTCGCGGCGCGTAACGATCAAGTAGAAACTGCCGAATGCCGCGCTCGCCGCCGGGATGTGATGGTTCAGCACGAGTGCGTATGGAAACCACATCGTTCCGATACCGAGCGCGAACGTGCCGAGCAAAGCGATCCAGGTCGCTACGTTTTGGCGGCGCGCCAAATCGAAAAAGAGCGCGAGTGTAATCGCGGCAGGGAGCGCATCGAACACGCGCGCAAGCCAGGGATACGCGCAAGCGTTACAGTCCGGCGCTAACGATAATCCAGCCCAATGCAGGGGCGCATAAATGCCGACGCCCATCAGTGTGAGCATCGGCATCTTGTCCGAGTAAAATTTACCGTTGAGCCAAACCTTGTCTTTGGTCGCGTTAACCCAGGGCGAATCGTCAATCGCCCAGGTGCCGCGCTCGACGAGCGACTCGATTGCCGCGACGCGTGCGATGTCGTTCCACGCGGCGGGCTGGGGTTTGGTCAGGGGAAACGTGAGTACGAGGAATACGATCGCGATGACGAACGACGCCACTTTCATTTTTTGAATTCTTGTTGCTCGTCCCAGTTTTGTCCGACCGTGACATCCACCCGCAACTTCGATTCGAGCGCGTACGCGTTTTCCATGATCTCGCGCACGAGCGGCACCACGGCGGCGAGTTCATCGTCGGGACATTCGAGGACGAGTTCGTCGTGGACTTGGAGTGTCATCCGCGCGCGCAACTGGCGCGCATGCAATTCGTGGTGCAAACGCAGCATCGCGATCTTGATAATGTCGGCGGCGCTGCCTTGAATCGGCATGTTGATCGCTTCGCGTTCGGCGGCGTTACGCGCGGCGACGTTGCGGCTTGCCGCGTTCTGCAACTCGGGAAAGTAACGGCGGCGACCCAGCAACGTTTGCACGTACCCGCGCGTGCTTGCCTCGCGCTTGGTTGCTTCGGTGTACTCTTTTACTTTCGCAAACTGGGTGAAATAGTTGTCAATCAATTCACGCGCTTGCGTTTGTGACAACTCGGTGCGCGCGGCGACGCCATAGCCGGTGATGCCGTAGGCGATGCCAAAGTTGATCGTCTTGCCGAGCCGGCGCATGTCCGACGTGACTTGCGCGAGCGGCACGTTGAACAGACGCGCGGCAGTCGCGGCGTGAATGTCTTCGTTGTGCGCGAACGCCTCGAGCAAACCTGGGTCGCGCGTGATGTGCGCGAGGATACGAAGTTCGACCTGGGAATAGTCCGCGCTGATCAGTTTGCTGCCGCGCGGCGCAATGAACGCGCGGCGCACTTGGCGACCCAGCTCGGTGCGGATCGGAATATTTTGGAGGTTCGGGTCGGACGACGACACGCGCCCGGTCACGGTACCGGTTTGATTGTAACTTGTGTGCACGCGCCCGGTGTCGGGGTGCACGAGCGCAGGCAGCGCGTCCACGTACGTCCCTTTCAACTTGGACAACTCGCGATGTTCGAGAATCAACGGGACGACCGGATGCGCGTTCCGCAACGAGTCGAGCACATCGGCGGCGGTCGAAATTTTTCCGGTGCTCGTTTTAGGAACGCCAGCCGTTGGCAGTCCCAGTTTGTTGAAGAGCGCATCGGCGAGTTGCGCGGGTGACGCGACGTTGAGCGGCGCGCCGACGTGCGCTTGAATTTGTTTTTCGAGTTCGAGCAAGCGTTTCGCCAAATCGCCGGACATGACGCGCAACGCGTCCAGGTCGAGCAACACCCCGGCGCGTTCTATCGCGACGAGAACGGGAACGAGCGGCATCTCAAGTTCGTTGAATAATTTGTCCAGTCCGCGTTCGGCAAGTTGTGGGCGATAGTGTTCGACGAGGCGAAATGTGTAGTCGGCGTCCGCGCACGCGTACTTGGACACCTGCGCCACGTCTACCTGATCCATCGAAATCTGATTCTTGCCTTTGCCGATCAACGCTTCGATCTCGGTCATCTCGATTTTGAATTTGTCCGCGACAAGTTTTTTCAACCCAAGCAATTGCGTGCTGGGTTCGATGAGGTGCGCCGCGATGATCGAATCGAACGCGATGTGGTTGACGGTGATGCCGGCTTGCGCGAGCACGAGCGCATCGTACTTGGCGTTGTGCGCGTACTTGGCGATGCGTGTGCTCTCAAAGAGCGGTTTCAGTTTAGCAAGCACGCGATCCTGGGATAGAGACGGAGGACGGAGGACGGAGGACGAAGGATTCGTGTCGAAAGCAAGTTGTCCTCCGTCTTTCGGCTTTCGTCCTTCGTCTAATTCCAACGGGATATAGTACGCCTCGCCCTTGCCGACGCCAATCGCGATGCCGACGAGCTGCGCGAGCATCGCGTTCGTGCCGGTTGTTTCGACATCGAACACGAACGCGTCGAGCGATTGCAAACGCGCGACGAGTTGATCGAGCTCGGCGTCTGTATCTACCGTGTGATAATTATCGCTGACCGGCGCGACCGAGTCGGGCGCTGATGGTTCGGCGACGAGTTCGGCTTGGGTGGGTGTGCCAGGAAGTCGTTCGATCAAACTGCGGAAACCCAGGTCGCGAAAGAGCGCGACGACGCGTTCGCGATTGAACTGGGTTACGCGGCATGCATCGAGATCGAGTTGAATCGGCGCGTCGGTCACGATCGTGACGAGTTTTTGGCTTTGATACGCCGCATCTTTGCCGGCGCGCAATTTCTCGCGCGTGCGCGCGTCAATCTCGTCGAGATGCGTGTAGATGTTGTCGAGCGAGTGAAACTGTTGGAGCAATTTCGTCGCGGTCTTTTCACCAATGCCTGGGACGCCGGGCACATTGTCGGACGGATCGCCTTTCAGCGCCTTGAAGTCAATCAACTGTTTCGGTTCGAGTCCGTACCGTTTGACAACCGCGGCGTGATCGTAAATGACCGTCTCGTTGATCTGCCGCGCAAAGGTTAATACGCGCACGCGCGGCGTGATGAGTTGAAACGTGTCCGAATCGCCGGTGACGATGATTGTTTCGAGATTGGCGCGTTGACTCGCGAGGTGCGCGAGCGTGCCGAGCAAATCGTCCGCCTCGTACCCTTCTTTGCCGAACGTGGGAAAGCCGAACGCGGCGACGACCTCGCGCGAGCGTTGCAGTTGCGGCACGAGATCATCCGCGAGCGGCGGGCGATGCGCTTTGTATTGCGCGTACAGATCATCGCGAAAACTTTTGCCCACGTCGAACGTGGCGGCGATATAGTCCGGTTTTTCGTCGCTCAACACTTTGAGGAGCGTGGAAGCAAAACCGTACGTCGCGTTCGTCGGCTCACCGCTGGGACTGGTGAGCGTGGGCGGGACCGCGTGATACGCGCGATGAATGAGCGCGTGCGAATCGAGAAGGACAAGTTTCATGATTGTGGGTTGCGAGTTACTTGATGCGCTGCAATTCGGCAACGCCCGCCGATTGCAATTCTTGAAAGCGCGCGTCGCCGTCCTTAACGCGCCACTCGACGACTACCTTGCCGTCGCCGTCTTTGTACGCCGCGAGCGGTTTGTGTTTGAGGACGAGTTCAAACGCGTTGAGCGCGGCTTGATCGGGTTTGCTCAATTTGAGCAAGAGATACTTTTTCGGTTCCCATTCAATCGCGAAATTTTTTTCGCCCCAGGCTGCCTGGGCTTGGAACGGCGCGGCGTCTTTGACGCATGAGAACCACATCGTTTTGAAACCGGCGCGCCAGAATTCAAAGCGGAGTGCGTTTTCAATCGCGTGGCGGGAGGCGGGCATTTCGTTCAGAAGAAAATTCGATGGCATGGTTTCTCCTCAAAAAAAAGAATGTCACACGGACGGCGACAATTCTATCACAAGAGCGCGGAGAATGGCAAATGGCGGATGGCGAATGGCAAACGGTAGATTGTTTCTTGACTTTTGATTGGCTTTGGCGGAGAATTGGGTTGGGAGAAATTCGCAATGACAGACATGATTCGAACGTTTATCGCGATTGAGTTGGACGACGCGACGCGACGCGCGTTAGGCGAGGCGCAAGCGCGGTTGAAACGCGATCGCGCGGCGAGTTACGTGCGCTGGGTCGCGCCGGAGAATGTTCACGTCACGCTCAAATTTCTCGGCGAGGTCGCGGCGGAACGCGTGCCCGAATTGCAGAACGCGGCGGCGCGCGCGTGCGGGGGCATCGCGCCGTTCGCGTTGACGATCACCGGCGCGGGCGCATTCCCGAACACGCGGCGTCCAAACAATGTGTGGATTGGCGTCGAAGGTGATGTCGCGGCGCTGGAACGATTGGCGCAACGCGTGGAAGACGCGTGCGCCGCGCTCGGCTACGCGCGCGAGGAACGACCGTTCACCGCGCATCTCACGCTCGGGCGCGTCAAGCGCGATGCGTCGCCGAGTGATCGGCAGTTCGTCGGCAAGATGATCGAGCAGGCGCAAGTGGGCAAGCTCGGCGTGTTGCGCGTCACGTGCGTCAGTGTGATGAGAAGCGAGTTGCGTCCGGGCGGGAGCGCATACTCGCGATTAGCAGAGATTGGATTGATGAAGGACGGATGACGGAGGACGATCGTGTTTCTTGATCGTCGCGACGCGGGCAAGCAACTTGCCGCGCGGCTCGTGTTTCTCACAGCGGAGACCGATCTGATCGTGCTTGGCATTCCACGCGGCGGAGTGGTCGTCGCGGTGGAGGTGGCGCGCGAGTTGCACGCGCTGCTCGACGTTTTTATCGCGCACAAAATTGGCGCGCCGTTCAATGCCGAACTCGCCATCGGCGCGCTGACGAGCACGGGCGAAGTATGGTTCGATGAAGCGGCGCTTGACGAACTGCGGTTGGGTCAGCGCGCGATTGAACGCGTGGTGGAACAGACGCGCGCGGACATTGAGCATCGCGTTGAAATGTATCGCGGCAAACGCGCGCCGCTTGATGTGAAAAACAAAACCGTCGTTCTGGTGGACGACGGCGTGGCGACTGGCTCGACGGTGCTCGTTGCGTTGCGCGCGTTACGCAAACAAAATCCAGCGCGATTGATCCTCGCCGTGCCAGTGGGACCCGCAGACACGATGCGCCAACTTGCGTTTGAGTGCGACCAGGTTGTTGTCGTGGATACGCCGGACCCCTTCTTCGCCGTCGGGCGATTCTATACTCAGTTTGGGCAGACGAGCGATGAAGAGGTGGTAAGATTGCTGGAGGAAGTGGAGCGTGATGCGTGAGGTGTGAACTCGGGGTACACCGCAACGGTGGACGAATCGAAAGTACCTTCCAATTGCAAGCCGCTCCGTCGTTGCCGGCGTACGTTTCGCGTTTGTGCGGTTTTGAATCGGTCGGCATCTTGACGCTAGTATCGTTATATGATACTATTCATGTGTGATTGAGTCTTTCGCCGACCCTGAAACAGAAAAAATCTTCCAGGGCATTGCTTCGCGCAAGCTGCCTTTCACCATTCAGAAAACGGCGCGACGTAAACTGGTCTACTTGGATGATGCTGATGGCTTGCGTGACCTGTCTGCGCCGCCTGGCAACAGACTCGAAGCGCTTCACGGAAACCGTGAAGGTCAACATAGCATCCGGATCAATGATCAATACCGAATCTGTTTCAAGTGGTCAAAAGGCAAAGCGAAAGACGTGGAGATTACGGATTATCCCTAAACAGAGGTTACGTATGGAAAGATTACCGCCTATTCATCCTGGCGAAGTACTACTCGAAGATTTCATCAAACCACTCGGCTTGAGCCAATATCGCGTGGCGAAAGATATTGGGGTGCCGACTTTGCGGATTACCCAAATCGTGCGCGGAGAGCGTTCCATTACGGCGGACACCGCCCTGCGGTTGGCGCGCTACTTTGGTACGAGCGCAAACGTCTGGCTTCGTATGCAAGCGCGTTATGATCTTGAAGTTGCCGAAGCCAAGATAGCCAAGCGCATTAACCGTGAGGTCAAGGTTTTGCAGGTCGCGTAATCCGCCGCGCGAGATTCACGCCTCACGCTTTCGATAAAAACACAGCATCGTGCTGCCATACTTGCGCTGATCGTACAGTTCGAACTGGGTCAGCGCAAGTTCTGTGTACTCTTTCGGATGAATCTGCGCGACGAGGATGCCGTCGGGTGCGAGCACCTCGCGCGTGTCGAGCGTCTTGAGTGTTTCGGACCACAATTCCTTGTACTGCGGCGGCGCGATGTAGATCAAATCAAACGGTGTCATTGCGAGGAGCGACCTTTGCGACGAAGCAATCTCCAACCCCACCTTCGCCCTCCCCTTGTCAAGGGGAGGGTTGGGAGGGCTAGATTGCTTCGACGCTTCGCGGCTCGCAATGACAGGATAACCGCGAATGAACTTGAACACGTCGAGCCGCACGATTCTCGCGCGACTGGTCAAGCGCGTCAGTTCGAGATTCGCGCGAATCGCGTTCAGCGCCGCGCGGTCGAGTTCGACGAATGTTGCCGCGCGGGCGCCGCGCGAAAGCGCCTCGATGCCGACGCTGCCCGCGCCAGCGAACAGGTCGAGCACGTTCGCATCGCGCACATCCGCGGCGATAATGTTGAACAAACTCTCTTTCACGCGGTCGGTGATCGGACGCGTCGCCTCACCTGGCGATTTGAGTGTACGTCCTCTGGCTGTGCCGGAAATCACGCGCATCGTTTCACCACCGATAATGTCCAATCATTTTGAATGAACGCAAGGCATCCTCTTATAGACTTTATTGGAAACAACTTTTGCCTCTCGCCAAGACGCAAAGCACGCAAAGAATCATATTGAAAAAACTTGGCGTTCTTGGCGGCTTGGCGAGATATGCCCTATCCCCGATAATGTCTAATCCATTCGCGTTATTCGCGTTATTCGCGGATTAATTTATGATTTTGGCGAAGGTGTTGTTCAAAGTACGGCGATTCATTTCTTCAATTCGCGCAACCATTCTTCGATCTGCGCGCGGTCGGGCGTGTTCGGCTCAAGTTGCAGATGTTTCTCAAGATCGGTAATCGCCAATGCGCGATTGTTTTGCTTGCGGTACGCGAGTCCGCGATTGAGATACGCGATAGACATCCCAGGATCGAGTTCGAGCGCCTTGGTGTAATCCGCAATCGCGCGCGCATAGTCGCCCTTGTCGTAGTAGACGAGTCCGCGATTGTTGTAGACGCGCGGCAGGTTCGGTTCGATCTCTAGCGCGCGTGTGTAATCGGCGAGCGCCTCGTCGAGCTTGCCTTGGTCGTGATAGAGAATGCCGCGATTGTAAAACGCGCGAACGAGTTTGGGATCGAGTTGAATCGCTTTCGTGTAATCGGCAATCGCGCGTTCGGCGTCGCCCTTGTCCTCGAACGCGACCGCGCGATTATAGTACGCGTTGGCATACCTGGCATCGGCGGCAATCGCCTGGGTGTAAAGATCAATCGCCGTGTCGAGATCGCCTTGGCGTTGCGCTTGTTCCGCGCGCTGGAACAGCGATTGTGACAGCGACTCGGCGCGTGGCGTCAGTGCAGCGGGCGGCGCGACGTTTGGACCTGGGTAAGGAAGCGATGCAGGCGCGGGATACGGCGGCGCAGACGGCGCGGGATAGGGCGATGTCGGCTCGGCGTTGCAACCAACTAACGCGACAACCAGAATGATGAGCGCACAAATATTGATTCTCATTCAATGTGTTCCAAGTTTGATCTGCTAGGATTTTCGCATTGATTCTGTTTTGTGTCAAAAAGGAATGGGGCGACCACAAGGGTCGCCCCTACGAAATTATTTACGCGCCTTTTTCATTCGTTTGTTCGTTGGCGTTTTCTTCTTCGCGATTTTCGCGCGTTTCGGAGGTTTCGCGATCTCGCGTCCTTCCAATCCGGCGAGTTGCGCGTCGAGTTTTGCGCCGCGTTCCTGGTTTGCCGCGAGCGTGTCGCGCACTTTTTGCACGACCTCCTTCGGCGCTTTTTTACTGAAATCGCTTGCAAGTTGTTTTTCGGCGCGATCAATTGCGCCGCGCACGTTCGCGATTTCTTTAGCGAGCCGCGCCTTTTCTTTTTCGAGGTCAATCATCCCGGCGAGCGGCAAATAGATTTCGATTTTGCCGGCGATGAGCGCGAGCGACTGCGCCGGTTTCGCCGCGCGCTTTGCGATCTCGAACGCGCTCGCATCGAGCCGCGCGAGCGAGACAATCGTTTCGCGTTGCGATTCGAGCAGACTCGTCGCCGCCCCCGCGGAGATGATCGCCGGGATGCGCTTACCCGGTTCGACGTTGAACTCGGCGCGCGCGTTGCGAATCGCGCGGACTATATCCATCACCGTCGCGAATTCTTTTTCCGCGCGGTCGTCGAAGAATCGTTTGTCCGCTTGCGGAAATTCCGCGACCATCAACGCGTCGTACTGGCTTGGCATTCCGAACGCGCGTAGTTGTTGCCAGGTCTCTTCGGTGACGAACGGCATCGCCGGATGCAACAAACGCAAACCCTGGTCGAGCGCGTAAAGCAAAATTGCACGCGTGCGTTTCGCCGCGTTTGCATCGTTCCCGTAGAGGGCGTTCTTGGCGGCTTCGATGTACCAATCGGCAAACTCGCTCCAGAGAAAATCGTGTACCTGCCGCGTCCCTTCGCCGAAATCCCAACGACGGTACGTATCGTTCACGGTCGCGATGACGTGATGCAAGCGCGAGAGAATCCAGCGGTCGGGGAGAGACAGTAATTGGGCATTGGGAATTGGCGCGATCGGTTCGTTGGGTTTCAGGTTGCTTGTGATGAAGCGCGCCATGTTCCAAATCTTGTTGCCAAAGTTGCGCGCGTGCTCGACCTTTTCCATATCAAGCTTGGTGTCGTTGCCGGGCGCAGACGACGTCATGATCGTAAAGCGCAACGCGTCCGCGCTATAATCGGCAATCACATCGAGCGGATTGTCGCCTGGCTGTGGATTCGATTTGCTGATCTTGCTGCCGTCCTTGTGACGAATCAAGCCGTGCAGATACACGGTGCGGAACGGCACCTCGCCAGTGAATTCGAGTCCGTCCATAATCATGCGTGCGACCCAGAAGAACAAAATGTCGTACCCGGTTTCAAGCACCGAGGTTGGATAAAAGTATTTGAGGTCGGGCGTTTCATCGGGCCAACCCAGGGTCGAGAAGGGCCACAACCCGGACGAAAACCAGGTATCGAGCACATCTTCATCTTGGCGAATGTTCGTCGAGCCGCACACCGCGCATTGCGTTGGATCGGTGCGCGTGCAGGTCTCGTGTCCGTTCTCGCAGTACCACACCGGGATGCGATGCCCCCACCACAGTTGGCGGCTGATGCACCAATCGCGGATGCTGTTCATCCAGTTGAAATAGATTTTGTTGAAACGTTCCGGCACGATTTCGATTTCGCCGGTCTTGACTGCCTTGATCGCTTTTTTGGCGAGCGGCGCGATCTTGACAAACCATTGAGTTGAAATCAGTGGCTCGACCACGGTATTGCAACGCTGGCATCGTCCGATGGACATGGCATGGTCTTCGATGCGGTCGAGTTGACCGGCGGCTTGCAAATCGTCTACGAGTTTTTTGCGCGCGTCGTAGCGATCCAGTCCCGCGTACGCTCCGCCGTTCGCGTTGATCGTCGCGTTCGTGTTCATGATGTTGATGATCGGCAGATTGTGCCGCGCGCCGATGTCGTAATCCGTCGGGTCGTGACCCGGCGTTACCTTGACCGCGCCGGTGCCGAACTCGGTGTCCACTGAGTCATCCGCGATGATTGGGATGCGCCGACCGAGCGCGGGCAGAATCGCGTTGCGCCCGATGAGATGTTTGTAGCGTTCGTCTTTTGGATTCACCGCGACAGCCGTATCGCCCAGGATCGTCTCTGGACGCGTTGTTGCGACGGTGATAAATTCGTTATTGGTAATTGGTAATTGGGGATTCGGTTCGAGCCAGTACTTGACGTAGTACAACTTGCCTTGCTCGTCCTCGTGTTCCACTTCGAGGTCGCTGATGGCGGACTCGTCGCGCGGGCACCAGTTCACGAGGCGCGGTCCGCGATAGATGAGTTTCTTTTCGTAGAGCCGCACGAATGCTTCGCGCACCGCGCGCGACAAACCATCGTCGAGCGTGAATCGTTCGCGCGTCCAGTCGCACGATGCGCCCATGCGGCGAATCTGGTTTGTGATGATGCCGCCGTACTCGGCTTTCCATTCCCACACGCGCTTGACGAATTCTTCGCGTCCCAGGTCGCGGCGTTTGATGCCTTGCTTTTCCAGATTTTTTTCCACGACGTTTTGCGTCGCGATGCCGGCGTGATCGCTGCCCGGCACCCACAGCGTCGGCTCGCCGAGCATCCGATGCCAGCGAATCATCAGGTCTTCGAACGCGAGGAACATGGCGTGACCGTGATGCAGTTCGCCGGTGATGTTCGGCGGCGGAATCGAAATCACGAATGGTTTTTTGCCGGGATCAATGCGCGGTTTGAAATAACCGCGCGACTCCCACCAATCGTAGAGGCGTTGCTCCACGATTTTGGGATCGTACGCTTTGGGCATTTCGGTTGGTGTTGACATTGGGTATAACTCCTGTGTGAGAAAATGGTAATTGGTAATTGGTAATTGGACTACCCCGCGCCGATACTGGGAATCAACGCGGGGATGAGAACGATGACGGTCGTTGATTTTGTTTTGCATGTTTCAGTTGGGCGAAACATTTTGTGGGATTCCTTTTGCTGATTCGCGTTCGTACCAGTGAAATAAAAGCCGAGCAATCAAGCGGCTGATGAACATTGCCTCAGTTAGACTCCCAAGGTGTAAGACGCGACTGAAACTCTATCTTTTTTTTGAAATCTATTGTTTTGTGCATTTCATCTACGAACCAGGCGGTAGTCGGTTTCTGGACGAGTATAATCGTTTGTCCAGCGATAAACGCGATAAACGCGGTTATCAAAGCGTCGTTCAATGCCAGCCCTTCTGAAGACCGCGTTATTGCAAATCCCAGCGATAGGAATGTCGCGATGATTGCAGCAACATCGCCGAGAACTCGAATGGAAAGTTGAAATCGTTTTTCATCTTCGGATGGATAGAAAAGAATTCGTGTAAATATCCCAATGACACAACCAACAGTAGCTCCGGCAACTCCGCCAACCGGTGACCCCAAGAAGAAACTTACCAACATGGTCGGCAAAGCAGCCAGCGTTGCATCGGTAAGAACGTAGAAAAGGTAATCAAAATCAGAAAACAGGAAGGCGTTAATTACGTACCCCATGTAGAGCAGTCCAAGTAAAACTACCGAATAACCACCGCCAAGCAGTCCTCCACAGACTAGTCCCCATACTCCGCCGCGCCACGTCATTCCCCACAACAACTTGCGTGTCGTCATTTCGCGGCCTCCTTTTCGTACCAGAACGCAATCAGCGCGGGGATGAGAACGATGACGGTGTTTGATTTTGCCTTGCGTGTTTCAGTTAGGCGAAACATTTTGCGCGATCCCTTTTGTTGATTCGCGTTCATACCAGTGGGCGAGACGCTGGCTGGCGAAGGCTGCTCCTATCGCGGCTAATAGAATAGGCACATTGTAGAACAATGCGAAACCGATGAAATTCAGTGGCCTAGGTGGGGTCCCGTAATCCATGTCAAAGAATGTGTACATTGCTTTAAGGAGAATCAGACTGCTGGAAGTTACGTAGATAACACAAATTGTTCCCGCAAATTGACAAATAAGTGATTGTCCGCGGTGCCAGGTTGTGAGGAAATGTACCATGTTTCCCCAGAGAAGACCAGCCGTACAACCAAGTACTAATCCCATAATCATGCCAATAATTGCTCCAGCAATAGAGCCTACAAATAGTGACGATATCAGTCTCATTGAGGGCGATCGGTCTATTGGAACAATTGAAAAGCCCGTGTAGAAAAACAAAATGAAACCATATAATCCGCCGAGAACTGCACTTGTGACTATTCCCCAGCCACTGCCGCGCTGAATTGCCCCCAACACCAATTCCTCTTTTTTCATCTCGCGCTCTCCTGTTCATACCACCGCGCAATCACGCGGCTGATAAACGCGGACGCGACCCCGGCAATCAGCGCGGGGAGCGTCACGGCGAGCGCGAGCGTGCCCACATTCGCCTTGTCGCGATCCGCGTAAAACAGCATGATCGCAAAAAAGCCGAGCCACGCGGCAATCGTCGTGAACACCGCGCATGTAATCGCGATCACGCGGCGATACGTTTTCGCATCCTTCAACGGAAAGAAAAAAACTCGCGTTACGATTCCAATTAACAAACCATCCAACAACCCAACCACCAAACCAGTCGGCACGCCGAACAGCGCGCCCATCACCGAGCCGATGAGCGCGAGAACCAACACCGCGACGATGGCGCGCGGAATGTCATCGCGCTGCAAATCGAACGGCGCTTGCGCCGCCAAGCCAAACGCAAACAGCACGTTCGCGAAAATCGCGCCGTAAGCCGTGCCCAGCATCGTCCCGCCGAGCAAGCCCCACGCGCCGCCGCGCCAGGTTGTGCCGAAGAGTAGTTTGATCGTTGTCATTGTTTAATTCTGAAGTTGAAAATTCAAAATTCAAAATTCGGAATTTGAAATCTGAAACCTGAAATCGAAAATCGAAAATCCAAAATAAAAAATCCCCTTCACCTCAAGGGCGAAAGGGAGTTCGCGGTACCACCTTGTTTGGCAAGTAGTAATTGGTAACTGGTAATTACAAATTACAAATTAAAAATTACTGATTACCTTGCCGTCTCAACGCGTTAACGGGGCGAACCGGAGCCAACTAATCTGCGACAAGCATTTCGCTGACCCAACTCCCCGGCGACGTTCGAGCGTCCTTGTTGCGAGAGGTTTGCACCCGATGACCTCTCTTCTCTTTCAACGCGATTCGCTCTACTCTTCCGGTTCGACGTTGTTCGTATTCAACTGTGCCAAGATTTTAACACGAGTAACGTGATGTGTCAAACGTCTGGGACAACTATTTCTACGGCTGATGCAAAGTCGTTTTGTTTGTCATTTCGAGCGCAGCGAGAAATCCCGCGCCTCTGACAAAAGCGAGATTTCTCGTCGCAAAAAACGCTCCTCGAAATGACAACTCGAATTGTCAATAGACTTTACACCGACCGTACAACTATTTCGCATCCACACGCTCAAACAAACAGCGGAGTCGAGCACTAAACTCAACTCCGATGTTCGTTTTATCTGTCTACGGTCTACTGTCTACTGGCGACTATTCCTTCACTTCGCGGAACTCGCCCTCGACGGTGTCGCCTTTGCCGGGTGGTGGCGTGCCACTTTCCGGTTCGCCGCCGGGTGGAGGCGTTGCGCCGCCGGTCTGCTGGTACATTTTCTCGCCAATCTTTTGCAGCGATTGCGTCAACGCTTCGTTCTTCTTTTTGATCTCCGCGACATCGCGTCCGCCCATGGCGGTTTTGAGTTCAGCGATTTTGCCTTCGACTTCGGTCTTGACATCCGCGGGAACTTTTTCGCCGAGGTCTTTCAACATTTTTTCCGATTGATACACCGCGTTCTCGGCGGCGTTGCGCGTTTCGACTTCGTCCTTGCGCTTTTGATCTTCCGCCGCGAACTTTTGCGACTCTTTCACCATCTTGTCAATCTCTTCCTTGCTCAAGCCGGAAGACGCGGTGATGGTGATTTTCTGCTCGCGCCCGGTCGCCTTGTCTTTGGCGGTCACATTGACGATGCCGTTCGCGTCAATGTCGAACGTGACTTCGATTTGCGGCACGCCGCGCGGCGCGGGCGGAATACCATCCAAGTGAAACGTGCCCAATGATTTGTTGTCCGCTGCCATCGGGCGTTCGCCCTGCAACACGTTCACTTCGACCTGGGTTTGCATATCGGCGGCGGTCGAGAACACCTGGGATTTCTTCGTCGGGATCGTCGTGTTGCGTTCGATCAACGGCGTCGCCACGCCACCCAGCGTTTCGATGCCGAGTGTCAACGGCGTCACGTCGAGCAACAAGATATCTTTCACTTCGCCGCCGAGCACGCCGGCTTGAATCGCCGCGCCAACCGCGACGACTTCGTCCGGGTTGATGCCCTTGTGCGGCTCTTTGCCAAAATAACGTTGCACGACTTGTTGCATCATCGGCATGCGCGTCTGACCACCGACGAGCACGACTTCGTCAATTTGCGATTGCGACAGTTTCGCGTCTTCCATCGCGCGCTTGACCGGGTTGAGCGAATTCTCGACGAGGTCGCCGACGAGTTGTTCGAGTTTGGCGCGCGTGAGCGTCATCGTCAAGTGCTTGGGTCCCGAGGCGTCCGCGGTCACGAACGGCAAATTGATCTCGCTCGTCATCACGGTCGAGAGTTCGATCTTGGCTTTTTCTGCCGCTTCCTTCAAGCGTTGCAATGCCATGCGATCATTGCGCAGATCAATTCCGGATTCTTTGCGGAACTCATCCGCGATCCACTGGATGACGCGTTGATCGAAATCGTCGCCGCCGAGGAACGTGTCGCCGTTCGTAGATTTCACTTCGAACACGCCTTCGCCGAGCGACAAGACTGAAATATCGAACGTGCCGCCGCCAAAGTCGTACACCGCGATGGTCTCGTCTTTCTTTTTCTCGAGTCCGTACGCGAGCGAGGACGCGGTCGGTTCGTTGATGATGCGCAGGACTTCCAAGCCGGCGATGCGTCCCGCGTCCTTGGTCGCTTGGCGTTGCGAGTCGTTAAAGTACGCTGGCACGGTGATGACGGCTTGCGTCACGGTTTCGCCGAGGTACGCTTCCGCGTCCGCTTTTAGTTTCGCGAGAATCATCCCGGAAATTTCCTGCGGCGAGTACTGCTTACCGGCAAGCTCGACCCAGGCATCGCCGTTCGACGCTTCGACGATTTTGTACGGCAGAATCTTGCGCGCCTTTTGCACTTCGGCGTCGGTGAACTTGCGCCCCATCAAACGTTTGATCGAAAAGATCGTATTTTCCGGATTCGTAATCGCTTGCCGTTTCGCGACCTGACCGACGAGGCGCTCGCCAGTTTTCGTAATCGCGACGACGGACGGTGTGAGCCGCGCCCCTTCCGTGTTCGTAATCACGACGGGATCGCTGCCTTCCATCACCGCTACAACCGAGTTCGTCGTTCCCAGGTCAATGCCAATGATTTTTGATTTTGTAGCCATGTCTATAAACTCCTCGTGTTTTTCCTTCAGTTCCTTCAGTTCCCTTCGTTCGTGCCGGGAACTCTGGGAAACAAGGGAATTAGTTTTTCTTCTTTGCCACTTTGACCATCGTTGGACGTATCACGCGGTCGTTCAACTTGAACCCTTTTTGCAATTCCGCGATGACGACGCCATCATCGTGTTGATCCGTCTCTTCGTGAATGACGGCTTCGTGTACGTTCGGATCGAATGGCTGATTCAACGCGTCAATCGGTTTCAGCCCCTCGGCTTCGAGCACCGCGTTCATCTTGCGCGCGATCAGCATCACGCCCTGAATCCAGGTCAACTCGCGCAGATTGTCGGGAATCGTTTGGAACGCGCGGTCGAAATCGTCGAGCACCGGTAACAATCGCGCGATCAGCACGCTGTTCGCAAATTTGCCGAAATCCTCCCGCTCCTTGTCCGCGCGCTTGCGAAAGTTCGACAAATCGGCGCGCGCGCGCTGCCATTGATCGAGATACTCGGCAGATTTCGCGCGCTCGTCTTCCAACTGTTTCTTTAACGATGCCGCATCCTCTACTGCTTCTGGGTGTTTTTCTTCCAGTTCTTTCACTTGTTCTTCCGACATTCGATGAGCCTCCACTGAAAACTGTTCACGGTCCACTGCCCACTATCTTCCGTGCATCCGCGCCATCAAATCATCCAACAGACCGGCGACGTAGCGCACCGCGCCAATCGAACGCGCGTACTGCATCCGCACCGGACCCAGGACGCCGACGATACCGGTCGCTTCGCCGGGCAAACCATAGCGCGTGAGCACCATGCTATAGTCGCCCATTTCGTCGTACTGATTCTCGCTGCCGATGACGACGTGCACGCCGCGCGCCGGCGCGAGATCGCTCAACATCGTTTCGAGCATACTGCGTTGTTCGAGCATTTCCAGCAATGCCTGCATTCGCCCGATCGCGGAAAATTCCGGCTGACGCAAAATATCCATCATGCCATCGCGATACACATCCTGGGTCGTGCGCGTATCTACTTGCCGCATCAAATCCAGGACGGTGCCGATGACATCGCTTTCAAACATCGAAAGCGCGAGCCCGAGCGTACGAATTTGATCGGTGTTGCGTCCGGCAAGATGCTCGTTCAGCCGATTCGAAATCCGCATCAACTCTTCTTGCGGCACCGCTTGCGGCAGCGCGAGCATTTGTTGTTTGACCGTGCCTTCTTGCAAAACGAGGACGAGCAGCGCGACTTGATCACTAATCGTGACGAGTTGCAAATGTTTGAAACGACAACGTTCGGCTTGCGGCGCGGTCACGAGCGCGGCGCTGTGCGATGCGTGCGCGAGCACTGCCGCCGCGAGTCGCATCCACTGATCCACGTCGAGCGTGACCTGATGAAATTGGTGCCGAATCATCCGCTGTTCGACGAGCGGCAGTTCAAATTCCTCCATTAACGATTCGACAAAATAGCGGTAGCCCTTTTCGGTCGGGATGCGCCCCGCCGACGTGTGCGGGTGCATCAAATAACCCAATTCCTCAAGCGCGGAGAGTTCATTGCGGATTGTCGCCGAACTGACGCCAAGCCCACGCTGGCGGAGGGTTTCCGACCCGACCGGCTGGGCGTTTTCCACAAATTCCTGGACGACCAGCGCCAAAACCCGCCGCTGGCGTTCGCTCAAATCTGTCATAAAATTATACTCTTTCCGATTTAGCACTCTCGGCACATGAGTGCCAAGATTTTAGCACAAAGAAAAGCACTTGTCAAGAAGTTACGCGAACCGTCGTGCCGATTTCGATACCAAACGCGACCGCCGCGTTGCCGTTTCGCACCGCGATTTCGAGGGTACCGCTCGAACTGACGAGCGCGAGCGGCTCGCCCAGCGCCGCCTCCGCGTAGGTCTGGCGAATGCCGATCAGCACGCGTCCCGCGAGGTGAACGCGTGTCAATCCACCCAGTATCCCACCTGGAATGTTCGTGATGAGATTGCCGAAGCGATCAATGTGAACGACCTTGCCGACAATCGCGCCGTCCGTATCGCGCGTTGCCATCGCGATGTCGAGTTGTGTCCAGTCGTCTATCGCGTCGCCCAGCGCGTCGAGCGGCACGCCGAGCGAGAGGTGCGCGGCGACGGGCGCAAAAATATCGCGACCGTGAAAGGTGTGGGAAACGCGCGGCAGAAAAAATTGCGGACGATTCAGATGCACGACGCGAAATGGTAATGGGTAATTGGTCATTGCTGGCGCGATCACGCCGTTATCCGGCGCGACGAAAAACGTTTCGCCGATTTGCATCGCGATGGGTCGTCGCGATGTGCCAACACCTGGGTCAACGACGACGACGTGAATGGTGTTCGCCGGGAAAAACCCGCACGCGTTTGCAAACAAAAACGCGCCCTGTTCAATGTTCTGCGGCGCGATGTCGTGTGTAATGTCCACGATGCTGGCTTGCGGATTGATATTGAGGATGACGCCTTTCATCGTCCCGACAAATCCATCGCTCGATCCGAAATCAGTCGTTAGCGTGATAATGCGATTCATTCTAATTCCAAAAATGGGAAACGAATGAACGCGCACAAACGCAGATTTTTTAATCCGCGTTCATCTGTGTTCCTTCGTGTCCAAACAACTCTGAATGTCTTCCCGATACACGCCCCACATTTGCTCTGGCAATCGCGCGCCGATGCGCGTCATCACTTGCCGCGCCGCTTCGCGATCGCGCTGTGTGCGCGGCAACGTGTGCGGCACGCGCAAGTCGAACGGCTCGCCGAAATTTGCGAGGAGAGTGTCCTCTTCGTACACGCCGACCGGCAAAAATGGAATCGTGTTGTGCGCGAGCATCAGCAAAAACAGCCCTGCGCCTGAGGGCGGCTCGCACAATGCGAGTCCTGGTCCCGTGTTTCCTTCCGGCGCAAGTCCAACCAATTCCGGCGCGTCGCCGCGTGTCAACGCGAGCGCGCGGCGAATCGCGTACGCGGCGGTGCCGCGATAGTGCTCGACGACCGGCGGCAGTGTCACAAGTCCGTACGTTTTGGCGAGTTGCCCGAAGAACCAACGCGTGAGCGGTTGTTTGACCCAGCGTCCGAATCTGCTCGGATACCACCACTCACGCGCCATCGCAAAGTGCACCTCGCGCGGTTCGCGCGTGCGTCGCGCGGTAATGGTCGCAAGCACGAGCGATGCGCCCCACCACGCGCCGAGTCCCGGACGATCATAGTGATTGAGGACGAGGATGAACGGGGAATCAGCCGGAATATTTTCGGAGTTGAGCGCGCGCGGGGCTGGGTGTGCGCCTTGTAAAAGCAACGCCGCGTCGCGGCTCAGAGGTTTGGGAATGCCGGTGAGTGTGAGAAGAAATGGTACGACTAAACGTGGATGCCAGGTGCGATAGTTGACGCTCACGTAATTTCCGTTTCGCGCGTAGAGCTGCCCCGCCGGGGCGTCTCTACTTTGATGCTTTGTACACCAGCCACATGCGTTGCACGGCGGTCACGTTCGCAAAAATCGCGAGAATTCCCAGGACGGTGAACAAGGGTGTATCGCCGAAAAGCGCGGTGAGCAACAGACCGATAACGAGCAACGCGATGCGCTCGAATCGTGTGAACCAACCTTCCTTGCATTCGACGCCGATGCCCTCGGCGCGCGCGCGTGCGTAGCTAACCATCAACGAACCGAGCAGCGCAAAGTAGATCACGTAAACGATGAATGTGAATCCTTGTTGCAGATACCAGTACAAGATTCCGAAAAAGAGCGCGCCTTCGGCAAAACGATCCGTCGTCGAATCGAGAAACGCGCCGAACTTGGTCACGCGATTCGTCATCCGCGCGAGCGTGCCGTCGAGCGCGTCGAGAATGCCGGACGCGATGATGAGCAAACCGCCGAGCGCGAGTTGCCCGGTCGCGAGCACGACGCCGATGAGACACATCCCGGCAAACCCGATCAGCGTCAGCGCGTTCGGCGTCAATCCCAGTTTGTGCAAGCCGCGCGCGATCGCATTCAAAAACGATTGCGCGCGTTGGCGAATCCAATTACTCAGCAAGGCAACCTCAGTAGTGCGATAGTGTGTTCGTGCGATAGTGCGATAGTTGACGCACTATCGCACTATCGTACTATTGCACTATTGCACTTGGAATTCCTTCAACTCGACCGTACTCGCCGCGCCTTCGGTGACGAGTTCCGCGACACACGCGCCGACGGCGGGCGCGAGCGCGAGACCGTACCCACCAAATCCGGCGGCAACGAACAACCCTGTGATTGCTGGGGCTTTGCCGATGATTGGATGCGCGTGCGCGGTCACATCATAAACTCCCGCGTGTCCTCGCACATAGCGCGCGTTCGCCATGACCGGCAATCGCGTCACGATGCGCTGGCGCAATTCATTGACGAACGCGGGGGATACGCTTTCGTCGAAATGATCGGGGTTTACATTTTCGTCGTTCGGCTCGATCATCCCGGCGTACAGCAAGCCGAAGGTGTGCGGACGAAAGTACGCGCCGGTGTACGCATCGAAAAACGCGGGATGCCCTTTTTTCAATTCGGCGGGACGATCAAAGAACGCGACCTGGGTTCGCGCGACGCGCATGCCCAGTTCGATGCCGAGCGGTTTGAGTAGGCGTTCGCTCCACGCGCCCGCCATCACGACGACCGCGAGCGTTTCAATGGTGCCGGTCGTCGTCTCGATGCCGGTCACGCGCCCGTGCTCCACGCGAATACTTTTGGCAAGCGTGCCCGTGCGAAACTCTGCGCCGTACTCTTTCGCGCGCGCGGCGAGCGATTGCGCCATCTGCATCGGGTCCACGTAACCTGCGTCCGGCTCGAACAGCGCGCGCGGCGCGTCGTCCGCGTTCACACCTGGTTGAAACTCGCGTAACTCATCGGCGGACAAGGTTTGCGCCGGTGCGCCGATCCGCGCGAGCATCGTGGCTTGCTCGCGCAATACCGTTTCGGGCGCGAGCGCGAGCAACCCAGTTTTGATGAACGCGCATTCGCCGCCGACGATGCTCTTCCAGTTTCGCACGTACTCCAGACTCTTCCATGCAAGCTGTGCCTGGGTCTCGTCGGGCAAACTCGCGTGCATCAGACCGCCGCTCCGTTTCGTCATGCCCGACGCGACCGATCCTTTCTCGACGACGACGATGCGCGCGTTCAGCGGTCGCGCGTCATCGCTGACGCGCGCGCCGCGCGCGAGATGAAACGCGGCGCTACAGCCCATCACGCCGCCACCTACAATCACGACATCGGCAAAGCGATTCATCCGATTTTCCCTTTTCGCAGTTGCCAACTCAGGATGCGTCCCATCCGTGTGATGCGTTTGCGGTACGAGATTTTCGATTTCGCCGGCGCGAGACGCGTTTGTGCGCGCACCTGGTCGTAATAGTCAAGCACGCGTTGCGCAATGATGCTCCAATCGTACTGCGCGGCTTTGACTTTGCACGCGGTCGTCATTTGCGCGCGGCGCGTTGGATCGCGCAAGAGTACGCCGACCGCGTCTGCGAGCGCGTCCTCGTCTTTCGGCGGCACGAGCAGCCCTTCAATACCCGGATCGAGAACGGTGCGATAACCGGCGATGTCGCTCGCGACAATCGGCACGCCCGCTGCCATTGCTTCGAGCAGGACGATGCCGAAACTTTCAAAGCCGGTTGAGGGCGCGCAAAAAATCGTCGCCGTGCGAAAATAGCGCGGCAATTCTTCGGGCGAGGCATAGCCGATGAAATGAATGCCGTGCACATGGTGCGAGCGCGCGTACCGCACGAACGGCGCCTTGTCCTTGTGGCTGTACGCGCCGACGACGAGCAAGCGCGCGTCGGGCTGGGCTTGCTTGATCGCGTGCCACGCGCGAATCAGATGGCGAAATCCTTTACGCGCTTCGAGTCGTCCGACGAACAACACATTCGGGCGTCCATCGTTATAGCGCTCGATGGGTTGAATGTGAGGCGCGCAAAACTGCGCGCAGTCTACACCGTTGGGAATCAGCGCGTAATCGCCGGGAAAATACTGGGTGATGTAATCGCGCGCGGCTTCGGAAACGAAAATGCGTCCGTGCAGACGACCCAGGGCGCGCTTGATAAGACTGTTCGCCATGTCGTACACTGCGTTCGTTTCGCGATACGCGTGGAACGTGCCGATGTTGATCGCTTTCGAGTGGCGCAGGACGATGGGGCAGAGGATTGGCGCGGTCGGCTCGTGGACGTGCACGATGTCGAAATTTTCTTGCTCGAGAATTTTTTTGACGCGGCGATAGATTTGCGGCGACAGAGTGACGCGCGCTTTCGAGCCGCTGAACGGCACGAGCGACACATCGTCCGTGACGCGAATGATGTGCGCGTCGAGCGCGGCGTCATCCGCGCTCGACGCGGCGATGATGCGTGTGTCGTGCCCGAGCGCGCGAAAGTGCCGGTCGAGGTGTGTGATGTGTTCCGTCACGCCGCCGGGATACGGATAATCGTACGGAGAAACGAGAGCGATTTTCATTGAAACCTTAGGAGCATATCACCAATTATCATCAGATCCTGGTAGTGAGTTGATTGGAAGAGTCAAAAAGGGAGCTCTCCGTCGAAAGTTGTGAGAGATTCCAATTCTTTTCCTGTTCTTGATTTGAAGACTTCACATAACTGGCTCATACTCCGAGGATCTATTTGCTCTTTATAATCTTTTGTAATGTTCCTAATGAATGCCATCACATCTGGATCGCCCATTATCAGAAAAATTTGCGAATTGCCAAGACACGTACTAACGATATCGTTAACTTGGGATTGTGTGAAATCATTATGATGTTTGAGCCTTGCTATGACGCTGTGAGTCCGCGAAAAAGATGTACTTCCTGATAGGTCTCTTATCAGAATTTCTTTTTCATACTCGCTTGCTAGCTTGATCGCGGGGAACCTTTCCCGAAAGAAAGATGACAATTTGTTGCTGAAAAAGAGTAGCGACCCTTTTGTGTTTTTCCATTCATCTAGAAGAAAGGGATCGAATTTGCTATCATCTATTGGCGAACTGTAATCCTTGTCATCTGTAACGAAGTAAATATGCTCTCCATTTGGCGATGCCTCAAGCAAGGATTCCCAATTTAGCGCATCACCCAATGAGCCGGTTTTGCCAGGTGGGTTTCCGAGTTCAACACGGAGTCGAGCTTTTGCTAATACGGTGTCTGTAGTAAGGATTCGAACTGCAAGATTGAATAGTTCTTTGATAATACCATCAGCCTTCAGTGTTTCATCTGAAACATCTATGAAGATCTTTTCTAGAAGTCTTGCGTGAGCAGTTTCATAGTGTCTTTGCAGTTCTCTGAGCTGATCGTATTCTTCATATTCTTTGCACAGTTGTGGAAATTGTAGGTTGAGTTTCTGTTCTCGTAGTCTTTTCAGGGCATCTACAATCTTATTTTCACGGTTTCTTCTAAATTCAACCTCAACTTGTCGCGGGAGTAAGAGACGTACCTCATCTCTGCGTAGAAGCACAATCAACTTTCGCAATTCTTCTAAATCATCACTTGTGAAGTGATAAAAGGACAAGAAGATATTAGTGTCAATGGTAACTGCTCAGGCGGTTGATGCAGGTTGCGTAGCCAAGATGGGCGGCACATAGGGTGTTCCTTGCAACGCCGACTTGAGTGCATCCAAGACCCGCTGTCCGTTTTTCTGCGCGGTGGAAATGTAACTGCGAACTTGGCA
>JACRBM010000039.1 GCA_016219275.1 Chloroflexota bacterium | reverse complement strand
GCCGTGACGCCGGTTGTGATCGCGATGTGGAACGATGTCGCGCAATCGCTCGGTTATCCGCAAAAACAAATCGGCTGGCTCGATTTGCTGGCGAAAGCGAAAAACGATCCCAACTTCAAGTGGAGCCATCCCTCGACCAGTTCCGCAAGTGGCTTGCTCGCGACGCTCGCCGAATTTTATGCAGGCGCGAACAAGACGCGCGCGCTGACCGAAGAAGATGTCAAGAATCGCGCGACGCTCGATTACGTGAACGCACTCGAAAAGACGGTGCGCTATTACGGCGAGGGCGAGCAAGCGACGATTGACCAGGTCTTGTCCAAGGGACGGAGTTATCTCGATGCGTTCGTCGTATCCGAGCGATTGGTGATCTATTTCAATTCCAAATCTTCGACCAAACTCGTCGCGATTTATCCGGTCGAAGGAACCTTGTGGCAAGACCATCCGCTCGCGTTGCTCGAACAACCTGGGCTGACCGACGATCAACGCTTGACCTATCGCCGTTTCCGCGATTTCTTGCTGTCGCCGGAAATTCAAAAATTGGTTTTGCAATCCGGTTATCGTCCGGTAGACCTGGGATTGCGACTTGACGATCCGGCGTCACCGATCAAAACGCAGAATGGCGTTGATCCCGCGCAACCGCAAACGACGCTGCAAATGCCGAACGCGGCGGTCATCGAATCAGTCCAAGCATCTTGGTTGCTCGCCAAGCGACCGGCGAACATTTTGCTCGTCGTGGATACGTCGGGCAGTATGGGCGAGCAAAACAAACTTGGGCAGGCGCAAGATGCTCTTTCCACTTTTCTGGATCAGATTCAAGGTGATCGCGATCGCGTGGGACTTGTCCCATTCGCGTCGAGCGTTTACGGCACGGTCGCGCTTCAAGACATTGGGACGCAACGCGTCGCGCTCAAAAATCGCGTTGGCGCGTTCAAAGCGGACGGACGCACCGCGCTCCTCGACGCGGTCGCGTTCGCGTACGATGATCTCCAAAAACGCGGCGACAAGGAGCGCATCAACGCGATTGTCGCGATGACGGACGGCATCGAAAACGCGTCGTCCACCAACACCAACGCGCTCGTGCAGAAAATTCGGCGCGGCAATCAAAGTGGCGTGCCGGTCATTATCTTTAGCATTGCGTACGGCAACGACGCGGATTTCAACGCGCTGAACGCGCTCGCCGAAGTCACCGGCGGTTTCTCGCGCCGCGCGGACCCAGAGACGATTCGCAAGTTGTACAAAATTCTATCAACGTACTTTTAGGTTTGTAGGGCGGACGGCTCGTCCGCATCACATGAAAGGAAACTATGAACATCGTCCTCTCACTACTCGGTTTTGTGTTGGTGATCGTGTTCGTGCTCGTGATTTTGATCGCGCTGTCCGGGTTTCGTTTCATCTCGAACAGTCGCATCGGCATCGTCGAAAAACGTTTCAGCGGCAAGGGTTCGATCAAGTCCGGGTTTATCGCGCTGAATGGCGAAGCCGGTTTTCAATCGCACGTCTTGCGCGGCGGTTTGCATTACCTGATGCCGATTCAGTACCACGTTCACATCGCGCCGCTCGTGACGATTCCACAAGGCAAGATCGGTTACATCTTTGCGCGCGACGGCAAGCAACTCGATCCGACCCAGGTTCTCGCATCGAACGCGATCGTCAGCGATTTCCAGGATGTCGAAGCGTTTCTCGCAAACGGCGGGCAACGCGGTCCGCAACGGAGAATTTTGCGTGAAGGGACGTACGCGATCAACCTGATGCAATTCGTCGTCATCACCGACGAGCGCGTCTTTTCTCTGCCGCTCAATCGCGATGAAGCCGATGTCATTCGCAAAATGGCAGAGGTCATCGCCGAACGCGACGGTTTTCGTCCGGTCGTCATCAAAGACACCGACGACATGGTTGGCATCGTTACCGTGCACGATGGGGTCTCCCTGCCGCAAGGTGAAATCATCGCGCCGGTTGTGGGCGATAAGCCAACCAATGCGGACACGTATCACAACAATTTTCAGGACGCGGATAAATTCTTGGCGGCAAACGGTTTTCGCGGACGCCAGTTGCAGGTGATGGTCGAAGGTACGTACTATGTCAATCGTTTGTTCGCGACTGTCGAGATGATCAAGAAAACGATTGTCGAGGTTGGTACGGTCGGCGTCGTCGTATCGTACACCGGCGAACAGGGCGAGGATTTGTCCGGCAAAGAATATCGGCACGGCGAAATGGTGCAACGGGGCAAGCGCGGTGTGTGGAGCGAAGCGCTGATGCCGGGCAAGTACGCGTTCAACACGTATGCCGGCAAAGTGATTATGGTGCCGACGACGAACATCATCTTGAAATGGATTCGGAGCGAAGTCGGCTCGCATCGGCTCGATGAAAACTTGTCCGAAGTTTCGCTCATCACCAAAGACGCGTTCGAACCGTCTCTGCCTTTGTCGGTCGTGATTCACATTGATTATCAAAAAGCGCCGCTCGTGATTCAACGCTTTGGCGACATCAAGCGACTCGTCGAACAAACCCTCGATCCGATGGTCTCGGCGTACTTTAAGAATATCGGACAGACGCGGACGCTGATTCAACTCATCCAAGAACGCAGTGTGATTCAGCAAATCGCGAGTCAGGAGATGCAGGAAAAATTTACGCATTACAATCTCCAACTCGAAGAAGTGCTGATCGGCACACCCGCGCCGCCTGTGGGCGATCAACAAATCGAAACGATTTTGATGCAGTTGCGCTCGCGCCAGGTCGCGACGGAACAGGTCGAGACGTACGGTCGGCAAGAAACCGCGGCGGTGAAGGAACGCGAACTGCGCGAGGCGCAGGCGCGCGCGGAAATGCAAAAGCACATCACCGAGTCCGAGTTGAGCATCACGGTGCAATCGAACCAGGGTAAAGCCGAGTATCAACGTGCGGTGCAACAAGCCGCGCAGATTCGCACGCTCGCCGAAGCCGAATCGGAAAAAGTTGCGCGCATCGGTATCGCGCAAGCATTGGCGACCGAAGAGCAAGTGCGCGCGTACGGCGGACCGCAATTCCAGGTTACGCAAACCGTGCTCAATCGCTTCGCCGAAGCGATTCAACAATCGCGTGTGGATGTGGTGCCGCGCGTGTTGATCGGCGGCGGCGACGGCAAGCAAGGCGGCACGGGCAACGTGATGGAAGGACTGATGGCGCTCTTGTTGTCCGAGCGAATGGGCGTCTCGGCGACCCAGGATGTACAACGTTCGCCAGAAGCCGAAGCCCTGCGCGAACAGATTCGGCAGAGTTTGAAGTCGGAGAAAAAGGACGAGACCAAATAATCGGACGCGGACAAACGCGGACGAACGCGGATAAACCCAGAAAATATTCTGCCCACGAAGGGCACGAAGGCGCACAAAGATTTTTTCGTGTCCTTCGTGCTCTTCGTGGGCGATAAGAATTAGCGTGGATTCGCTTCGCAGATAAAATATGTCGAAAAATACTCCCATCCGCACCCGCGCCACGAGCGCGATCATCACGCACGCGATCTTTCGTTTCGAAAGCGCGGCGACGATTGCATTGACGATTCTGCTCGCGTACTTTGTGCCGCGTCCCTTCGAATGGTGGCAGTGGTGGTACTGGCTCATCATCGGCGCGGTCGCGGAAATCGCGATCATCGTTACGAGCATTCAAGATGTGAACACCGGCGCGCAAGTCGTCGCGGAAATGTTTCGCGAGGAATTCAATCCCGCGAGCATTCAAACGCAGAAACTACGCGCCTCCGTCGAACGCGCGCTCGATTATCGTAAGCGCATCGAAGCGACGATTCGCAATAGCGAGCAAGGCATTCTGCGCGAGCACTTGCAAGATTCGACGACCGGCATCGCGAATTGGATCGCGCAGATTTTTCGATTGGCGCAGCGGCTGGATGATTTCGAGCGCGATGAGATCATCAAGCACGACGCGAAAAGCGCGCCGCGGGAAATCAGGGAACTGATGGAACGGGTGGCGCGCGAAGATGACGACGCGGTGCGCGAGCAAGCGCGGCACGCGCTCGAATCGAAACGCGCGCAAGTAGAAAATCTCGACCAGTTGCAACAAACGATGGAACGCGCAGAACTGCAACTCGACGCGACGCTGACCGCCCTCGGCACGGTGTATTCGCAGTTGATGTTGATTCGCTCGAAAGACGATGTTGCCGACAGCCGCGCGCAACGTTTGCGCGATGACATCGCCGACCAGGTCGCGAAGTTGAACGAGTTGCAAGGCGCGATGGATGAGGTCTACGCAAGTAAAAAGTGAAGAGGCGAAAGTAAAAAGTGAGTACACTATCCGCAGACACCACAACCGAAGCGGAACGCGTGCAAATCGAATTGCTCCGCCGCGCACCATCGTGGCGCAAAATGGAAATGGTTGGCGAGCTGAATCAAACCGTGCGGATGCTCGCACTCGCAGGTTTGCGAGAACGCTATCCGGACGCATCCGATGCCGAACTGCAGCGACGTTTGGCAGATTTGTTGCTGGGCGAGAAACTTGCCGCGCGAGTGTATGGCGAAGGTCATTATGATCACTGAACCGATTGCGGTTACTCTGTTGGTAATTGAAGCGCTCGAAAAACTGGGAGTGCGTTATCTGATTGGCGGATCGCTTGCCAGCGCGGTGTACGGCGAACCGCGCTCGACGATGGATGCAGACCTGGTCGCAGATTTGCGTTTGGAACATGCCGAGCCGCTCGCGCGTGCTCTTTCTGGTGCATTCTATGTGGACGCGGAAGCGATTCGTGACGCGGTGAAGCATCAACGCAGTTTCAATGCAATTCACATGGAAACGATGTTCAAGGTTGACGTGTTCGCGCAAAAAAATCGCCCGTATGATAAAGCGCAATTCGCGCGCCGCGTGGCTCAAATCGTCGCGACCGAACCCGAACGCACGGCGTTCATCGCCAGCGCCGAGGACACGATTCTGTCGAAACTGGAATGGTATCGGCTGGGTGGCGAAACATCGGAACGGCAATGGCGCGATGTGCTGGGTGTGGTCAAGATGCAAGGTGCGCGCTTGGATTTGGATTATTTGCGCCAATGGTCAACTCAACTTGGCGTCACAGATTTGTTGGAACGTGTGTTGAAAGAGGCAAAGTAGAAATGACGAGAGGCGCAGACAGCCGCGCGCAACGCTTGCGCGATGACATTGCCGACCAGGTCGCGAAGTTGAACGAGTTGCAAGGCGCGATGGATGAGGTGTATCGGGGGAAGTGAAAAGTAAAAAGACACTTTGCTATTTGTGTGAAACAATTCCTAAAAGGAGACGCAACCCATGTCGGACAATAATGCACTCATAAATATTGGTGAGATTTCTAAACCAGCTACAGTCTTGATCGAGAAAATTTCGGATGCAGTTGGTGGAATCTTTCGACCGTATCAGATTCGAAGGGTTGCAGAAGCAGAAGCGCACGCTGAGAAGATTAAAGTAGCCTCGCAAATTGAGATTACCGATCTGCAACGACGCGCGTTGCATCGATTTCTGATTGAAGAAGCCAAGAAACAAGACAACATTGAGACAATTACGCGAAAAGCCCTTTTAGGGGTGCGAGAAGATGCGCGGCCTCGAGAAATCGAAGATGACTGGATTACAAATTTCTTCGATAGATGTCGTTTGGTCTCTGATGATGAGATGCAACAGATCTGGGCAAAGATACTTGCGGGCGAAGCGAATTCTCCTGGTAAATTTTCAAAGCGAACTGTCAACCTCTTAGCATCTCTTGATAAATCAGATGCGGAACTTTTTTCAAGCCTTTGTTCATTCGTTTGGAATGTGGGTGATACCATACCTTTGATCTACGATAAAAATGCCCAATCAACAATTTACAAAGATGCCGGAATAACATTTGATGGGTTGAGACATTTAGACGATCTCGGACTAATTTCGTACGAGGCTGTGGGGTACATGCAAGACGGACTACCACAAAAAGTCACAATGTTTTATTATCAAGAACAGGTTAATTTGGAATTACCCAAACCGGAAAATAATGAGATTTCTACAGGGTACGTTCTTTATTCCAAGTCAGGCAAAGATTTAGCAATTGTCTGCAATTCACGACCGGTTCCTGGTTTCAAAGAATTTGTCATTGAAAAATGGAAAGCATATGGATATAAGGTTGAATTGCCAGAAGCGAAAGAGGAGAGATGAGTAGTTCACGCGTTACTTTCAAATCCTATAAGATTTGGATAATTGCCAAATATTACATGATTGTCTGGAGATACGAATGAAGACATGTATAATTACACTCGCGCTTCTCGCGCTCATTGCCACCGCCTGCACCACCGCCCCGCGCGGCGAAGTCATCGTCTACGCGGTCGCGCCGTTGTCCGGCTGGCAGGCGAACGGCGGACAAACCGTCGTCGGCGGCGCGCGCACGATGGCGGACCAACTCAATCGCCAGGGCGGTCTGCTCGGCTACACCGTCAAGGTGATCGGCTTGGACGATCAAGCGGACTCGGATGTCGCGGCGGACAAGGCGAAGGAAATCGCGGACGCGATCAAGCAAGGCAAAAAAGTGATCGGCGTAATCGGTCACTTGAACAGCGGGCAAACGCTCGCCGCGATGCAAGTCTATAAAGATTTGCCGCTCATCGTCATCACGCCGACCGCGTCCGAAGTGTCGCTGACCAAGCAAGGGTATCGCAACTTTTTCCGTGTCAACGCGACCGATGCCGCGCAAGCGCCCGCGCTCGCCAAATTCATCGTCGAGCAACTTGGCGGCAAGCGTGTCGTCGTCGTTCACGCGGACAATGAGTACGGCAATGGTCTGCGCGATCAAATGGCGAACGCGTTCAAGTCGCTCAACATCACGCCTGCCGCCGTCGTGAAAATTCCCGAAGCGCAAACGACGTACGCGAAATTCATTCCGCAGATCAAGAACGCGCAACCCGATGTCGTTTTCCTTGCGGGCTATGAAACCGAAGGCATGGTCTTGCTTCCCGAATTGCGCGACGCCGGCATCAACGCGAAATTCATTTGCTCGGATGGATGCTTTAACTCGACGTACGTGGACGAAGCCGCGCCCGCGAGCGAAGGCACGTACGTCGGCGCGATTTCGCCCGATCCGAAAATCGTCGGCGACAAGGCGTGGTGGAGCGATTACCAAAAAGTCGAATCACGCAACCCAGACACGTACAGCGTTCCAGGTTATGCGGCGATGGCAGTCCTCGCCGAAGGTGTGAAGAAAGCGAACACGCTCGACGCCGCGCGCGTCGCGGACGCGATCCGCGCGCTCGATCTGGCGACGCTCGTTGGCAAGGTGAATTATGATGCGAGCGGCGATTTGAAAGAGCAACGCGTGTTTGTGTTCCAGGTGAAGGAAGGCGCGTTCGTCCAGGTGTATCCAAAGCCGTGATTAATCTTGGAATGGAACGCGGATTAACGCGGACAAACGCGGATTTTCATTTTATCCGCGTGCATCCGCGTTAATCCGCGTCCGATTTTTTGTATTCAGTACCTTGCAACCATTTACACTTTGCCGCGATGCCGCTATGATGTTCGTATGAACAAATGGCTCCTCGCGACGGCGTTCGCGTTTTTCCTCGCGCCGATCGCACAACCCACTAGCGCGACTCCACGCGCGATTTCTGCGCCGGTACTCAAATGGCAAAACGGCGGATGCCAAACGACCTGGTGTCGCACCGGTTGGTACTCCTCGCCTGCCGTCGCCGATCTCGACAACGATGGCAAGCCCGAAGTCATCTGGACCGATTATCGCATCGTCGTCGTTAACGGTGAGGATGGAAGCGACCAGTGGATCATTGCGAATCCCAGTGGAGGACGCGGTTGGCCCTCGGTCGTCGTCGCGGATGTGAACAACGATGGCGCGCGCGAAATCGTGACCGCGCATAGTGGCGGATGGCTAACGATCACGAACGCGAACGGAACGACATTCCCAGGATGGTTCCAACAACCGACGGCTGGAAGCGAATTGCGTTCGCTCGCGGTCGGCGATGTGGACGCGAATGGCGATCTCGAAATTCTCGTTTGTTCGACGCGTTCCGACAATCAGTGGTTCATCTACGAACACACCGGCGCGATTCGCGCGGGTTGGCCCCAGCAAACCGATTCGGATTCGATTGGCTATGCCGCGGGATGCTTCAACGAAAACGTTGGACTTGCCGATCTCGACGGCGATGGGCGATTGGAGATGATCGGACCGAACGACACGCATTACACGTCTGGCTACAACGACGACGCGACGCCGATGCGCGCGAACGCGCTGTACGGACAAGTCAGTGGACAGAACAAGCCGTGGGCGCGCGTCGGATTTCATTACGATCACGCGGTTGATCTGCGCGGGTACGCGAATTGTTCCACCGGCGTCGAGCCGCTCGAACCGCGTCCCAATTTCGCGGATAGCGCGCCGACCTTCGCGGATGTGAATGGCGACGGTATTCTCGAAATCATTATCATCGGTAATCAGTACGATTGCCGCACGAATCCGTACACGAGTTTGTTTCACTCCCCATACATTTTGCGCGCGGATCGCACGCGCTGGTCAGGCAATGGTTACGATTGGACGAATTTGCCGACACGCGATCTTACCGCGACGCCGCTCTCTGAAGATTACAACGCTATCGAAACGGTGATGCCGAATCCAGTCGTCGTTGATTTGGATGGCGATGGACTCCGCGAGATTCTCTACGAATCGTACGATGGTCGCTTGCATGCGTACTGGTTGGATCGTACCGAGCACGGCAATTTTCCTTATCGCATCAAGAATCCCGCCGAGAGTTTCATTCGCTTTGGTTCCGAACCAGCCGTGGTTGATCTCGACAGCGATGGCAAAGCCGAAGTGATCGTAACGACCTGGACGCAAAAGGGAAGCAACGCGGGTGGACAACTTTTGATCCTGGGTTGGAACGGCGCATTGCTTCACGCGATTGATTTGCCGCGCTCAACGCAAAACTGGGACGGCGCGCTGGCAGCCCCGACGATTGCGAACATTGATGCGGACGGGGATCTCGAAGTCGTCGTCGGCACCGCGCACACCGGCTTGGTCGCGTACGATTTGCCCGGCACCGCGAACGCGCGAATCTTATGGAGCACCGGGCGCGGCGGTTATTTGCGGATGGGCGTCGCGCCGAATGTTTCCACACCGCCACCGCAACCCTCGACCAACTTTCTGCCATTTATTCTTCGACAGGCGGGTTGGTGAAACGCACCCAATTGTCTGCGCTCCTCATTCTATTCCTGGGTTTACTCGCGCCAGCGCGCGTCGCCGCACAACCGCGTATCGCATCTGCTGCCTGCGCGCCGCTTGCGCCGCCGACCGGCAACATCGTCAACGTGTCCACGGTCGCCGCGTTGCAGAACGCGGTCAACAGCGCGACGGCGGGTACGACGATACTCATCGCGGACGGCACGTACAATCTCGACGGCGCGTACCTGCGCATCGCCGCGTCGAACGTGACGCTGCGTTCCGTGAGCGGCAATCGCGATGCGGTCGTCCTCGACGGCAACTATCTCACGACCGAGATCATCCAAATCGTCACGTCGAATGTGACGATTGCCGACCTGACTCTGCGCGAAGCGTACTATCATCCAATTCATGTCATGTCCCAGGCGGGCAGTCACACGAACAACACGCTGATTTACAACGTTCACATCGTTGATCCCGGCGAGCAGGCAATCAAGATCAATCCTGGGGTCGCCAGTTATTTCACCGATTACGGTACGATCGCGTGTTCGCACATCGAACTCACCGATGCAGGGCGCACCCAGGTTCGCAACAATTGTTACACCGGCGGCGTGGACGCGCATCAATCGCGCGGTTGGACTGCGCGCGACAATCGCATCGAGGGATTTTGGTGCAACGCCGGATTATCCGAACACGCGATTCATTTCTGGGTCGGCAGTCGCGATACCGTTGTCGAGCGGAACGTTCTCGTCAACAACGCGCGCGGCGTCGGCTTTGGTCTCGTCGAGAGTGGAACCGGGCGGACGTACGGCGACAATCCTTGCCCGACGGCGGTTGGGTACGTGGATCATTACGGCGGCATCGCGCGCAACAATTCCGTGTTCGCGAATCGCGCCGAGTTGTTCGCGTCCGAGTATGGATTCGATTGCGGCATTTGCGTTTGGCAAACGTGCGGCGCAAAAATTTTGCACAACACGGTCGTCTCGACGCAAGCGCCGTTCTCGTCCATCGAGTGGCGCTTTAGCAACACGATTGTTGATCTCACGAACAATCTCGTCAGCCACAACTTGAGTGATCGTGGCGGGGCGGACACCCAGGCGAGCAATCTCCAAAACGCGCCGCTCGCGCTGTTTGTAGATGGCGCGAATGGCAATCTGCATTTGAACGCGAGCGCGACAAGTGCGATCAATCAGGGCGCGTCGCTCGCGGCAGGGTTATGCGACGACGATATGGATGGCAACGCGCGTCCCATCGGCGGCGCGCGCGACATTGGGGCGGATGAGTTCGGCGCGACAGCCATGCCATCCTTGAACTACTTGCCGCTGATCGAAAAACAGTGATCGGCGCGTGAGATAGAATCCAGGTATTTTCCCGAAACCTGGATTCTGGCAAAGCGGCGCGCTTTTTTTGACAATTTTTCGCACGCGCGCTATAATTTAACCGATTACGTAACCGTTTAACTCAGTGTGTTTCTCATTTTTCTGAATTCTGAACACTGCATACTGAACACTGAACACTGTTCACGGTTCACTTTCCACGCCTATGCCTACTATTCGTGATGTCGCAAAACTTGCGCGGGTCAGCACCGCGACCGTATCGCATGTTCTCAACGAGTCGCGCTGGGTTGCGCCCGACACGCGCCGCGCGGTGATGCGCGCGGTCGCGAAACTCAACTATCGTCCCAGCGCGATCGCGCAGATGCTTAGCACCAGCATCACGCACACCGTCGGCGTGCTCGTCGCCGATATCACCAATCCGTTTTTCGCGTCGCTCGTGCGCGGCATCGAAGATCGTTTGTCCGCGAAAAAATACAACCTGATCGTGTGCAACACTGACGAAGCGCCGGATAAGGAAGCGCGTTATCTCGAACTCTTGCTCGCGCGGCGCGTGGACGGTGTGATCGTTGCGCCGACGGGCACCGCGCAACCGATCCTCCACGAATTTGTCGCGCAAAAAATTCCGCTCGTTTTTGTTGACCGTCGTCCAACTGAAAACCTGGGTCCGGTCATCGCTGTTGATAATTTTGACGCGAGTCATTGCGCGACTCAATATCTGATCGAACTGGGTCATCGTCGCATCGCGATTCTCGCGCGCAATCCCACGCTCTCGACGGTTGCCGGTCGCATCAGCGGCTATCGTAAAGCGTTGCGCGCGCGCCGCATCGGCATTGACGCGTCGCTCATCGCGATCACCGATCAATCGCTCGACGCGGCGTTCGAGAGCGCGCGCACGTTGTTGACCTTGCCCAAGCGACCGACCGCGTTGGTCGCGACGAACTATTTGATGGCACTCGGCGCGTTGCGCGCGATGAAGGAACTGCGATTGAATTGTCCCGACGATGTATCGCTTGTTTGTTTTGACGATCAACCTTGGGCACCGCTCTTTGCGCCGTCGCTCACAGTCGTCGCGCAACCGGTCGCCGCGATGTGCGATGCGGCGGTGGACACGTTGCTCCGCGCAATTGAATCGCGGCGCGGGCGCGAGGCAAAACCCATCGCGTTGCCCGATGTGACGCTCAAAGCGGAACTGGTCGTGCGTGCAAGTTGCAAGCAACTTTGAATTGTCATTGCGAGGGCGGTTTTTGCGTGCTGAGCGAAGTCGAAGCAAGCAATCTCCACCGGGTTAGTTGGGGATTGCTTCGCCCCCTGCGTGGCTTGCAATGACATCGGAGCTCTGATGAAAATATCTGCGTTCCCCAAATGTTACCTTGACGAAATTTCGTCGCATCAAGGTATGAGCGTGCTCGATTGGATCGCGATGAGCAAGTCGCTCGGCGCGGAAGGTCTTGAGATGTACGGCGGCTTTTTCGAATCGCTTGACGACGCGTATATTGATCGCGTTGGCGCGGCGATTCATGGCGCGGGTTACGTAATGCCAATGTTGTGCGTCTCGCCGAATTTTACACATCCTGACGCGGACGAACGCAAGCGCGAGGTTGCGCGCGAAATCGAATTTATTCGCGTCACGCGACGGCTCGGCGGCAAAGGCGCAGCGTGCCGCATCCTCAGCGGGCAAGCATACCCGGAGGTGTCCATCGAGCAGGGTGTTGAATGGGTGATCGAGTGCATCAAGGCGTGCTTGCCCGCCGCGCGCGAGCACGGCGTCGTCCTCGCGATGGAAAATCATTTCAAGGACAGTCCTTGGAGGTACCGCGAGTTCGCGCAAAAGATGGATGTGTTTCTCCGCATCGTCAACGCGATTGACGAACGCGACTGCTTTGGCGTCCAGTACGATCCATCGAACGCGCTTGTCGCGGGCGACGATCCCATCGCGTTGCTCGACGCAGTCAAGCATCGCGTCAAAACGATGCACGCGAGCGACCGCTATCTCGAACCTGGGACGCGTATCGAAGACCTGCGCGAAGCGGACGGGACGCTCGGTTATCCGCAGGCGCTCAAGCACGGCGTGACCGGGCGCGGTGCGAACGATTACGACGCGATCTTTCGCATTTTGAAATCGGTAAACTATCAAGGTTGGATCAGCATAGAAGACGGCATGAACGGTATGGACGAGATGCGTGAGTCTATCGAGTTTTTGAAACGGATGCGCGAAAAATATTTTGGGGAATAGAGCGAACCAGAGTTCCCGCATTTCCCACATTTCCCTTTCATTCCCTGGGAGTCAAGGGAAATGAGGGAAATAAAGGAAAAGGAAACAAGGAAAAAACGTGGAACCTATCATTCAGATTTCACTCGATCTCACGAGCACGGATGAGGCGCTCGCCGTTGCGCGCGTCGCGGTGCGCGCGGGCGTGGATTGGCTCGAAGCTGGCACGCCGTTCATTCTCGCGGAAGGATTGCACGGCGTAAAGATGCTGCGCCGCGAATTTCCGCACGTCCCGATTGTCGCGGACTTGAAGACGATGGACGGTGCGGGACTCGAAGCGGAAATGATGTTTCATGCCGGCGCGAACATGGTCGTCGTGATGGGACAAGCGCACGATGCGAGCATTATCGAGCAAGTGAAAATGGCGGAACGTTACAACGGCAAGGTGATGTGCGACGTAATGCTGTGCCCGAACAAACCGGCGCGCGCGCGTCAAGCCGAAGAGATGGGCGTGGATTACATCATCGTGCACACCGGGTTTGACGAACGCAACATGATCAAGGGTCTTTCCCCGCTCGACGATTTGAAACCGGTGCTCGACGCGGTCACGATCCCAGTCCAGGCGGTCGGTGGACTCTCGATTGACCAGGCGATTCAAACGCTAGAGCTGGGCGCGCAGATCGTCGTGTTCGGCGCGCCGCTCGTCATCAGCGGCGCTGAATTCAAACCTGCCGACCCGGATCTCGAAGGCGTTTTGCGCGAGATTGTGGGGCGAGTGAAAAAGACCAAGATTGGAAAAAAGTAAATAGTCTGCAGTGTTCAGTATTCAGTCGCGTACTGAATACTGATTACTGAAGACTGAACACTGAACCATGAAACTAATCGAACAAATCCAACAACTTGATTTTCCTGTGCCGTTGCCGGAAAAATTGCTCGCGGTCGAGCAACGCTTTGACGCGCCGCGCGTGAGCGATGTTGCCGCGTCAACGCGCGAGGCGATGCGAACTCTGCTACCGCGCATCCAGCCGGGTGCGACGGTTGCCGTCGGCGTCGGCAGTCGCGGCATTGCGAATTTGCCGGTGATTGTGCGCGCGGTGATGGACGCGTTGCGCGATCATGGCGCGCGCGCGTTCGTGATGCCGGCGATGGGCAGTCACGGCGGCGCGACCGCCGACGGACAAATTGGTGTGCTCGCCGACCTGGGTGTCACGCGCGATTCTATCGGCGCGGAGATTCGCGCGACGATGGACGTGCGCGAAATTGGCAGACTGCCCGATGGTCCGCCGCTGTATCAAGACGCGCTTTCGTCAACCGCCGATCACACCTTGCTCATCGGGCGCGTCAAGCCGCACACGAATTTCCACGGTGACCTCGAAAGCGGTCTCGCCAAAATGTGCGTCATCGGTCTAGGGCGTCAGCGCGGCGCTCTCGCGATGCACGTGTACGGCGGCGCGGGTTTTCAACGTTGGCTCGCTCCTGCCGCGCGCATTTACGAAGCGAATACGAATCTCGTCGGCGGCATCGCGATCATCGAGAACGCGCGCGACGAGACTGCCGAAATCACCGCGCTGCCTGCGTCGGAAATCGGCGCGACGCGCGAGATGGATTTGTTGCATCGCGCGAAAGCGTTGATGGCGAGCATTCCGGTCGCGCGCGTTGAAGTGCTCGTGCTCAAACAGATCGGCAAGAACATTAGCGGTAGTGGAATGGATACGAATGTCGCCAATCGGATGTTGATGGCGCGCACGCCCGAACCGACGGAGGGTGTGGATGTCGCGATGATCGCCGTCCTGGATTTGACGAAAGAGACGCACGGCAACGCGTGCGGCATCGGTTTGGCGAATGTGACGACGCAACGACTCGTGGACAAGACGGACTGGGCGACGACGTACACGAACTCGATCACGTCCGGCATTTTTGGAATGTTCCACTCGGCGGTGCCGCTGACGATGCCGGATGATCGCCGCGCGTTGCAAATCGCGTTGCGCGGTTGCGGGCAACCGTACGAGACCGCGCGCTGGGTGCTTATCGAAAACACTCTCAAGCTCGATATGTTTTGGGCGAGCGAAAATTTGCGTACAGAAATCGAATCGCACCCACGTTTGCGAATTGTCGGCGAAGTTCCGCTTGCGTTCGACGCGCGCGGTGTAATGACCAGCCCGTGGGAAATGGGACGCGGATGAACGCGGATAAACGCGGATTGTTTTTTGTCATTGCGAACGTTTTTTGCGAAGCAATCCCCACCAAGCGAATTGGACGCTTCGCGGCTTCGTCGCAAACTGCGCTCCTCGCAATGACGAATCGAAAATCAGAAATCGAAAATCAAAAATGAAATTATACGGCGCTATCGAAGCGGGCGGTACGAAATTTAATTGCGCGATTGGCACGGGTCCCGACGACCTGCGCGCCGAGACGCGCATCGCAACGACGACACCCGACGAGACAATTCGCGCGGTGATCGAATTCTTTCGCGCGCAACCGCGTGTGGATGCCATCGGCATCGGTTCGTTCGGTCCGGTGGATTTGCAACGCGGCTGTATCACGACGACGCCGAAATCTGGGTGGGCGAACACCGATCTCGCCGGCGCGATTCGCCGCGCGTTCAACGTGCCGGTTGGATTCGACACGGATGTGAATGTCGCCGCGCTCGGCGAACACGCGTGGGGCGCCGCGCGTGGGCTGGACGATTTTATCTATGTGACGATTGGTACTGGCATCGGGGGCGGCGGGATGGTCAACGGCAAGCTGATGCACGGCTTGATGCATCCGGAGATGGGACACATTTTTCTGCCGCACGACCAGCAAGCCGACCCGTTCCCAGGAAGTTGTCCGTTTCACGGCGATTGCCTCGAAGGACTCGCAAATGGTCCGGCGATGGAGAAACGTTGGGGGCAACGCGCGGAGACTTTGCCGCCCGATCATCCAGGTTGGAATATTGAAGCGCGTTACCTCGCGCTCGCGGCGGCGAACTGGACGTGTACGCTTTCGCCGCAACGCATCATCCTGGGTGGCGGCGTAATGGCGCAACCGCATCTCTTGCCGATGATTCAAACGCAGACGCGTGAATTACTCAACGGTTACATTCAATCGCCGGAAATTTTGGATCGCATCGCTGAGTACATCGTCGCGCCAGGTTTGGGAAATCGCGCGGGCGTATTGGGTGCGCTCGCGCTTGGAAAAAATCTTTGAGAGGAACGGAATGTCAGACGGAATTTTCAAAATCGGGATCGGATTATTTCTGATCGCGCATGGATTGATTCACGCGTCTTACGCATCGCCCGCGCCGCCGCCAAAACCCGGCGCGCCGGAATGGCCCTTTGTGTTGACGCGCTCGTGGCTTTTGACGCCAATGGGTTTGGACGCGAAGACAACGCGTTGGATCGGTACTGTGCTGTGGATTCTCACTGTTTGCGGTTATGTTCTGGCAGGTCTGGGATTTCTCGGCGTACCGGTCCTACAAAATGGGTGGCAATTGCTGACCGTCGCGGCATCCATCATATCGCTTGGACTGCTCATCGTTTTTTGGCACGCCTGGATCTCGCTTGGGATTCTGATTGACATTGCATTGTTTGTCTGGGTATTGAAAGGATGAAAATGAAAGCACTCGTTTACGAAGGCGCGTGGCGAATGCCGATGCGTCAGGTGGATGCGCCGCAGGTGACATCGCCTGATGATGTGATCGTCCAGGTTGCCGCGGTGGGTGTGTGTGGCTCGGATGTGCACGGCTTCAAAGGTACGACCGGTCGCCGCAAGCCGCCGATCATTATGGGACACGAATTTTCCGGCACGGTCACCGCGATTGGCGCGAACGTGCAAGAGCGCAAAGTCGGCGACCGCGTCGTCGTGAATCCATTGTTGACGTGTGGGACGTGCGAAAATTGTCTTGCGGGTTTGCCGCACATTTGCTTCAACCGCAGCGCGCTCGGCGTGAATCTCAACGGTGCGTACGCGGACGCGGTGCGCGTGCATCGAAAGATGGTGTTCGCGTTGCCGGATGAATTGACCTGGGATCAAGGGACGCTCGTCGAGCCGCTTGCGGTCGCGATGCACGCGGTCAATCTCACACCGTTCAAGTTGATGGACACGCTCGCGATCATCGGCACGGGCACGATCGGCTTACTGACGATTCTCGCCGCGAAACTGCGCGGTGCGGGAAAAATCATCGTTACCGATTTGAGCGAACATCGTTTAGCCGTCGCGAAAAAACTCGGCGCGGATGTCGTCGTCAACGTCGCGCAACAAGACCCGGTCGCCATCGTGCAATCGCTGACGAACGGACGCGGCGCGCACGCGGTTATCGAAGCAGTCGGCATTACGCCGACGGTCAAGCAATCGCTCGCGCTCGTTCGCAACGGCGGCAGCGTGACCTGGATCGGCAACAGCGATCCCGAAGTGACGATCAACATGCAACAAATCGTTACGCGCGAAGTGACCGTGCGCGGCACGTACGGATTCAACGACGAATTCGCGCAATCCATCGAAATGATTCGCACCGGCAGAATCAACCCATTGCCGCTCGTCGAAAAAATCGCGTCGCTCGATGAAGGAACCTCGTTGATCGATGATTTAGCGAAAGGGGAGATGGATCTGGTCAAGGTGATTTTGAAACCGTGACAGAGTGGGGACGAGGCATTGGCAGAATCGCGTAATAATCGAAACGCGTTGCGCCAAGTCAACCAGGTTGTCCAAGCAAGTATTATTCGCGAATGCCTCGCTCCTACATCAATCGTGAACGTGAAAATTGACACTCGCGTTTGTCCGCTCTATAATTGGACCTACTTGTTGGCGCGCCGCCAGCGCGCACGGCTACCGTCTGATGAAGGAGGTCTGCTGTGGAGTCGGCAAAAAAGAGGGACTTGGGTGTGCCCGTGCCATTCAAACTTACGTCTCTCTATGTCATAATCGGTGGAATCTGGATTGTATTCTCCGACCAATTGTTGGCGGCGCTGTTCGTTGACCCGAATCTCCTCACGCGCGCGCAAACTGCGAAAGGATGGTTCTATGTCCTCGCGACGGCAATTCTGTTGTACACACTCATCCAGCGCGATTTCTCGGCGCTAGAAAATTCGCGTCGCGCGTTGGAACATAACTACGACGCAACGTTGAAGAGCTGGGTGCACGCGCTTGATCTGCGCGACCACGAGACGAGCAATCATACGCAGCGCGTTTGCGATTTGACCTTGCGTGTGGCGCGCGCGATGGGAGTCGGCGCGACGGAATTGGAGCACATCCGGCGCGGCGCGTTGTTGCACGACATTGGCAAGATCGGTGTGCCCGATCACATTTTACGCAAGCCCGGCAAGCTCGACGATGCCGAGTGGATAATCATGCGCCAGCATCCGACGATGGCATACCAGACGCTCGCGGGGATTTCATTTTTGAATGCGGCGTTGGACATTCCGTACTGTCATCACGAAAAGTGGGACGGCACGGGTTACCCGCGCGGATTACGCGGCGATCAAATCCCGCTCGCGGCGCGAATCTTTGCGGTCGCGGATGTGTGGGACGCGCTTTTATCGAACCGCCCGTATCGTCGAGCGTGGGAACCCGATCAAGTGATCGAGTACATTCAGGATCAAGCGGGCGCGCATTTTGATCCAAAGGTCGTTGGGTTATTTATTCCACTGATTTCGAACAGTGAAGCAGTGATACATCTCAATTCTTGAAAGGAAAGCAACTGTGAGCAAAGCAGACATTGGTCTTACCGGTTTGGCAGTGATGGGCGAGAACTTGGTGTTGAACATGGAACGCAACGGGTTTACCGTCGCGGTTCACAATCGCACGACCAAGACGATGAAAGATTTTGTGGCGCGCCATCCGGACAAGAAATTGATCGGTTGCGAGACGCTGGCGGATTTCGTCGCCGCGCTCAAGCGACCGCGCAAGATGATGATCATGGTCAAAGCCGGCAAACCGGTGGACGCGGTCATCGAACAACTCGTGCCGCTCCTCGAACCGGGCGACCTCATCATTGACGGCGGCAACTCGTTCTTCCCGGACGATGAACGCCGCACGAAAGAACTCGAAGCGAAAGGATTGCGTTATCTCGGCGTCGGCGTGTCGGGCGGCGAAGAAGGCGCGCTGTGGGGACCCAGCATTATGCCGGGCGGCTCGCGCGAAGCGTACGAACTCGTCAAGGATATTTTCATCGCGATTTCGGCGAAGGTGGAAGGCGAGCCGTGCGTCACGTACATCGGACCGCGCGGCGCGGGTCACTACGTCAAGATGGCGCATAACGGCATCGAGTACGGCGACATGCAACTCATCGCCGAGGCATACGACGTTTTGCATCGCGCGCTCGACTTGACCGACGATGAACTCGCGGACATTTTCACCGAGTGGAACAAGGGCGAACTGCAATCGTACCTCGTCGAAATCACGAGCCACATCTTCCGCAAAAAAGACCCAGACACCGGCAAGGGCTTGGTGGATTTCGTGCTCGACTCCGCCGGACAAAAAGGCACCGGCAAGTGGACGAGCCAGTCCGCGTTCGACCTGGGTGTGCCGCTGCCGACGATCAACGCCGCGCTCGATTCGCGCAACATTTCGGCGTTCAAAGACGAGCGCGTCGCCGCGAGCAAAGTCATCGCGGGACCAACGATAAAGTACACCGGCGACCGCAAGGAATTGATCGAAGCGGTGCGGAATGCGTTGTACGCGGCAAAGATTTGTTCGTACGCGCAAGGCATGGCGTTGTTGCGCGCGGCGAGCAAGGAGTACGAGTACGATTTGAAATTCGGCGAACTCGCAGCGATTTGGCGCGGGGGTTGCATCATTCGCGCGCAATTCCTCAATCGCATCACCGATGCGTTCCGTCGCAATCCCGATTTGCCGAACTTGCTCATGGACGAAAGTTTCCGCGCGGATGTCGCGAGTCGGCAAGCGTCGTTGCGCCTGGTCGTGCAGACCGCGGTGTCGCTTGGTATTCCGTGTCTCGCGCTGTCGAGTTCGCTCGCATACCTCGACGCGTACCGCACCGCGACGTTGCCGGCGAACCTGACCCAGGCACAGCGCGATTACTTTGGCGCACACACGTACCTTCGCACCGACAGAGAGGGCGTGTTCCACAGCGATTGGCATTAAATCGGTAGGGGCGACGCATTCGTCGCCTCTACGTTATTTTGGAGGATTGATGGAACGCATTGGCTTTATCGGTCTCGGCGCGATGGGCAAACCAATGGCGCGCAATTTGATGAACGCGGGTTATTTGCTCAACCTGTTCACGCGCACACGCGCCAAGGTTGAAGATTTGCTCGCGGCGGGCGCAATATGGTACGCCTCGCCGAAAGAGATCGCGCAGAACAGCGACGTGGTCATCACGAATTTGCCGGACACGCCGGACGTGGAGCACGCGTTCGCCGGCAAGGACGGCGTGTTTGACGGCGCGCGACCTGGGATGCTGTTCGTGGATATGGGTACGACTTCGCCGGTCACCGCGCGTAAACTCGCGCAAGACGCGGCGGCGCGCGGTTGCGAATTTCTCGACGCGCCGGTGAGCGGCGGCGATATTGGCGCGCAAAACGCGACGTTAACGATCATGGTCGGCGGAACGGAAGCCGCGTTCGCACGCGCCTTGCCCATTCTCCAGAAACTCGGCAAGACGATTACGTTGATGGGTGATGCCGGCGCGGGACAAATCACCAAAGCCGCGAATCAAATCATCACCTCGATCAACATCGAAGCGGTGTCCGAAGCGTTGGTGTTCGCCGCGAAAGCCGGCGTTGACCCGGCGAAAGTGCGTCAGGCGTTGCTGGGCGGCTCGGCGTACAGTCGCAGTTTAGAATTTCACGGACAGCGGATGCTCGACCACAATTTCAAACCAGGTTTTCGTTTGCGCTTGCATCGCAAAGACCTGGATATTGTGATGGCGGCGGGCAAAGAGTACGGCGTGTCACTGCCGATCACCGCGCAGGTGCGCGAGATGATGACCGCGCTGATGAACGCCGGGCGCGGCGACTGGGACACGTCGAGCATGGTCACACACCTCGAAGGATTGGCGCAGAAGGAGATCAAATCACAGCAAGCGTAAACAGCATCCTTGCGAAGGTTTGAAAGCGCAAGACCTGTCAGGTTTCTAGAAACCTGACAGGTCTTGTGTGCAGCGCGCGCCGCAAATCAAAACGGAATTTGCTCCAAACAACAAGACCCGACCGGTCGCTCGATTCGGTCGGGTCTTGTTTCATATTCCAATCTTGAGCAGCGCAAGCACCGTAATAATCAGCGGCGCAATGAAAATTGCCGGCAGCAAATTACCGACGCGCACTTGTTTGAGATCGAGTAGGATCAAACTGATCGCCATGATCAACACCCCGCCGGTCGCGGTCATTTCGACAACCCAGGGTGTCTCGCGCGTGACCGTGCCTAGTGTACCGCCGAGCAACATCGCCGCGAGACTGATGCTCCCCTGCACGACGAACACCGTCAACGCGGAAAATGCGACGCCGATGCCGAGTGTAGACGCGAACGCTAGCCCAGCAAAGCCATCCAGCACAGACTTGATCGCGAGCAAATTGTAATCGCCGACCAGACCATCTTGAATCGAACCCAGGTACGTCATCGGACCGACGCAAAAGAGCAGACTCGCGGTGACGTACCCGCGCGCAAATTTGCCGGACTCGCCGCCGCGCGCAAACCGCTCTTCTAATTTTTTGCCAATCGAGTCGAGCGCGGCTTGAATGCCCAGCCACTCGCCAATGATGCCGCCGACCAAGATACTCGCGAGCACGATCAAGATGTTGCGCGAACTCATTGCCATTTGCGCGCCAATGACCAGCGTCATCAATCCGAGACCGCTCATCACGGTGCCGCGCATCTTTTCCGGCAAGCGATTGCCTAGAAGCGTGCCGAGTGTTCCGCCGACAATGACGGTGATAATGTTGATGATAGTGCCAGTCATATTGCTCCTTTGGCGAATGGCGTATGGCAATTCACCATTCGCCATTTGGCATTTGGCATCTGCTATTCGCTATTCGCGCTTTAGCACGCCGACCACCGGATATTTTCGAAACACGCTCTCGCCGTGCGGTGAATCGGCGAGTTCGCTCGTCAGGTCTTGCCCGGCGAAATGCAAATTACGATGCATGCCATCGCGCCAATGCGGACTCGACGTGACATCGTACACCAAACCATTGTACGCGATGTACATCGGCATCCGGCGCGAGCCATCGTATTTTTTCAATTCTTGTTCGGTAAAAACGCGATCCGGCATTTTCGATTTTCAATCCAAAGTCAAAAATCGCAAATCGAAAATTGACTAGACGGTTTCTCTCGCCGTGTCCAGGGTACGCCCAATTTCCGGCGCAACGTCTGGGTTCAATTCCGAGTACGCGCGCACCAAGCCATAACACCCGGCGAGCATCATGTCGCCATACGGCGTGGCAAAGTACGGTTTCAGTTTTGAACGCGCGAGAATGCCGCGCCGTGGTCCGACGAGCGCGAGAAAATCGAGCGGGTCGGCGCGCGCATCGAGCACGAGCGCGCCGTGCCCCTGCGAGTTGAAAATCGCGTCGTGCGTCAACGTGCCGCCGGCGAGTTGCGCGATGAATCCTTCCAACTGCGCCGGCTTGAGTTCGCCGGTGTGATGCTCGAACACGCCGGTGATCGCGCCGTCGCTGTAGCGAAATGCAAGCGTGTGAAAATTGCCGACATTCGCGATCAGCGCGGTACGCTGCGCGCGCACGCGCTCATCTTCGAGCGCGCCGAGCACCGCGGCAGGTGCGGTGTCCATCATCAACAACGGAACATCCACGCGCGCGGAATCGGCGACAGCTTGCATCCGCGTGAGACGCGGCGGAATCTGATCGTGCATGAACGCGAACGCGGCGGGACTGTTGAACTGTTTCAAGCGTTCCGCGATGAAATCGAAACGAAAGAGCCGGTCGCTGTAACCGGGCGGCGCGTTGCCGTGATCGAACACGGCGATGGCGAGCGCGTCGAATTGCAGCGGAACGCCGAACGCGTCAAATGCACGCGCGAGCGCGTCCAGGTTCACATCGCGCATTTCGACGCGGCGAACGTCGCGCATTCGCGCGGCTTCGTCGTCGCTGACGACCTGGATGCCGGATTTTTCGACTTGTTCGAGTTCGTCGTTGAAACTTTTCGCCGCGCTCGGCGTTGCAAAGACACGGCGTCCCGCGCGCAGATGATCGTCCGCCGCCCACGACGACGGACCGCCGCCCATGATCGTGCCGGTCAGCAGAACGTCATCGCCGCGCGCGGTCGCTTCACGAATCTGCCGCGCGACCAGTACGGTCGGCGACGGCATGATCATCTGCAAACAATTCTCGACCTCGGTTGTCGTATCGAATAGTAAAATGTCTTGAGTGCCAGTCCCGATATCTATCGCCAAGATTTTCATCAGCCCTGAACCCATCCCTCGTGATGCGTGATATGTGAGTATACGCAACACGCAACACGCAACACGCAATACACATCACGCATCACGTCTCACGTTTCAGAACAAACTCATTCGCCTTCCGCAACGTCTCGCGCAGATTCACGAAATCCAAGCGCGCCATCGCCGTGTTGTAATCGAGCCACGCGATATCAAGGTGCTCGTGCGAAATACGCGCGGCGCGACTGGGTGACTCGGCGACGAAATAGATCGCCTGCTTTTTGATGCGCGCGTCGCCGCGCCGATACCAATACTCGTCCACCGTGCGAAAACCGTCGAGCAGTGCCACGCTCAACCCAGTTTCTTCGCGAATCTCGCGCAACGCGGCAGTCGGCTCGTCTTCGCCCGGTTCGATTAACCCTTTGGGAAATCCCCAGTACGTCGCGAGCAACAACAGGAATTCGATACGCTCGCCGCGATGAAATACGACCGCGCCCGCCGACCGTTCCGTCGCGTTCACTCGATTATCTCCACGCGGTCGAACGTGCGAAAAATCGGTTCGGCGCGATTCGCGAGCGCGTCGGCGAGACGTTGGCGTGCGGGTTTGGTCATCGGCACGGGCAGATCGGCAAGGTCCCAGTACGCCAACTCGGAAATTTCGTGCCCATCCGCGCACAGCTCGCCGCCGACCGGACGGCACAGGAAATGAAAACCAAGCCCGTCGCGGTCGGAGAAATAGTACAGACTGACGAAGCGGACAATCTCGACAACTAGTCCGGTTTCCTCTTTCACTTCGCGCACCGCCGCGTTCCACGGCGCTTCGCCCGCGTTCACCTCACCGCCGGGCAATGCCCATTTACAACCGCTGTACGTTTGGTGCACGAGCAACACTCTGCCCGCGTCGTCGAAAATCGTCGCCAGCGCGCCGATCTGCTTCATCTTCCCTCCGCGATGCTTTGAATAGTCGAGATTATACTCAAAGGGAGAGCGCAACACAAACGGCGAATTAATAAAAAAAAGTTTACACTTATTGACGCCGCTCGCCACGTATGCTATAATCGGTCCACGTAGGTCAACCATGTCCACTGTCCGCCAAACGATTCTCGAAACCCTCAGCACCCGCGGTCCGCTTCCGTTGGAAGAGCTGGCGCGTGATGCAGCGCATACCCCGATGGCGCTGCGCTATCACCTCGCGCGCTTGATGAACGATGGGCAGGTCGTCTTGCAGGATGCCGCGCATCGCGGCGTGGTCGGGCGACCGCAACTGCTGTACGCGCTCGCGGACGAGGGACATGAAGAGTTGCCCAAGCAGTATCATCAACTCGCCGAGCAACTGATCGCCGAAATTATCGAGACGCAGGGTCCCAAGCAGGCGCGCGTCATGTTGCGCCGCGCCGGTCGCCGCGCGGCGGAGGCAGCGACGCCCTTACGTCAGGGCGCGGGCATCCAGGCGCGCGTGAATCGCGCGGCGGCATTTCTCTCCGCGCGCGGTTATTTGGCGCGCGTCGAGAAATCGAACGGCGATTTATTGTTGCGTGTGTGCAACTGTCCGTACCGCCGCGTTGCGCGCGAGCATCGCGAAGTGTGCGAGTTGGACATCGCGCTCGTGGATGCGCTGGTGGACGCGCCGATGAAAATGACGCAGTGCTTGGCGAATTGTGACTGCGCGTGTAGTTTCGTAATTCGAAAGCCAAAATGAACGACTCGTTCGGGCGCAATATTCACTACTTGCGAATTTCTTTGACCGACCGGTGCAATTTGCGGTGCGTATATTGTATGCCGGCGGATATGCAATTCGCGCCGCACGCGCATTTGTTGCAGGACGACGAATTATTGCGCCTGGTGCGCGTCGCGGTAAGCGTTGGGTTCGATCGTGTGCGTTTGACCGGCGGCGAACCGACCGTGCGCCCGAATCTTGTGCAGATCGTCGGCGGCATCGCGGCGATTCCGGGGATTCAGGAAATCGCGATGACGACGAACGCGCTCAAGTTGGAACGTATCGCCGAGCCGCTCGCGCGTGCGGGATTGAAACGCGTCAATATCAGTATTGACACGCTCGATGCCGAACGCTTTTTCAAAATCACGCGCATCGGTAAATTGGAACACGTGTGGCGCGGCATTCAAGCCGCCGAGTGCGCGGGACTCAAGCCGATCAAGCTCAACGCCGTCGTCGTGCGCGGGTACAACGAGGATGACATCGCCGACCTCGCACGGCTGACGCTCGAACACGATTGGGATATGCGCTTTATCGAAGTGATGCCGCTCGGAAGCATCGCCGAATTTCAAACCGATTCCATCGTGCCGGTCGCCGAGATGTGCGCGCGCATCGAGCACGCGTTCGGCGCGCTCGAACCGGTCGAGTGGGATGGACACAATCCGGCGCGACCGTATCGTTTGCGCGGCGGACGCGGGACGCTGGGCTTTATCAGTTCGGTGACAGAACCGTTTTGCGCGGGGTGTGATCGCATGCGTCTGAGCGCGGACGGCAAACTACGCTTGTGTCTTTTGCGCGATGACGAAGTGGATTTGATGACGTCTCTGCGCGCGGGCGCATCGGACGACGAGTTGCGCGCGTTGATGACGCGCGGCGTGTGGAACAAGCCGTGGGGACACGGACTCAAGGAACAGGTGATCGCCGAATCGCGCGTGATGTCGCAGATCGGCGGTTGATAGTTTTCCAATTTCCGGATATAATCCGGCGCATTGAATTCATGATGGAGGAAAAAGAAATGGGTACTCAAACGATGGTGATGCCGGCGTCCACCGAGACGACGACGCGACCGCTGGTCACGCTCACGCCGATCGCGGCGAGCAAACTGCAAACTCTGCTTGCCGAAAAGAATCTCGCGGGGTACGGCTTGCGCGTGTTCGTATCCGGTGGTGGTTGCTCCGGTTTTCAATACGGGATGGCGTTCGAGAACACGACCGAGGACGGCGATTTTGTTTTCGACTCGGGCGGGATGCGCGTCTATCTCGACAACGCGAGTGCGACGTATCTCGAAGGCGCGACGGTGGATTACGTGGACAGTTTGATGGGCGGCGGCTTTAAGATCGAGAATCCGAACGCGGCGAGCACCTGCTCGTGCGGTCAATCGTTCAGCTCCGAAGAAGGCGGGCACGCGCAAGGCGGTAGCTGCGGTTGCGGGCACCACTAACGGATGGGAAACGGATGGGAAACGGATGGGAAACGGATAAACGGATGAGAGGGGCTGGGAGTACTCCCAGCCCCATTTTTTATTCGTGCAACATTCGTTGATTATTTTTTCGTGACCTTGATCGCTTCGAGTTGCGCCTGTCGCGCATAGTCGAGCGATTTGGCGAGTACGCGCGCTGCTTCTTGCGGACTGTGAAAGCCGGTGCTATTCTCGGCGGCGACGATGTCCCAGTAGAACGTTGCTTTGCGTTGCAGACCGCGCGCCTTGGTCAGGTCGGCGTCGGTTGCGCCGGCTTTCATCGCGGCAACGATCGCGTCAATCGCGTCCACTTGTGCGGCTTCGGAGAGACGTAACAAGTCCGAAGTCTTTTTCTGAATGTTGATGACGCGCGCTTTCATCTCTTCTTCGCTCTGGCGATGGCAGGGCTGGCATGCCTTGTCAATGTTTGTCAACGGACTGCGGAGCCAGTGATCGGACAATTTGAGTGCGCCTTCGCGCATGTACGGCATGTGGCAATCCGCGCACGCGACGCCGGAGCGCGCGTGAATGCCGGTGCTCCACATTTCGTACTCGGGATGTTGCACCTTGAGCATCGGCGCGTTCGTTTCCTTGTGCACCCAGTCGCGGAATCCGTACGTGTCATAGTGCTTTTCGATATCCTCGGCGGTCAAGCCGTTGCTCCACGGGAAGGTCAGGATTTTATCGTCGCCCTTGAAATAGTACTCGACGTGACATTGCGCGCAAACGTACGTCCGCATTTCTTGGCGCGTGGCTTGCGTCCAATCAATGCCGCGTTCTTTTAGCGCGTTGACTAACCCAGGACGCGTCAAGCGCAGTTCCATCGTCTTGGGATCGTGGCAATCCGCGCACGATGTGCCGAGGTGCAACTTGTCGGCGATGTCTTTGTACGGCGTCTTGTTGAAATTCTCCCACCCCATCGAAGCGATCAACTGCGGCGCTTCGGCGGCGTGACAGTTGGCGCACGCGCCGGGTTGTGGGGCGGCTTGTTGACGTTTGGTTTCCTTCTGATCACTCAACGCGTAAAAATGTCCGCGCTCTTCATTATAATCTACACTGAACGGCATCGCCGCCCAGATGCGTTTGAGCGCCGGGAACTTTTCCAACTTGTCGTATGCGACCGAGCCACCATACGGCGTCGAGATTTTGGCGTCCTTGGTCTTGATAAATGAATCATACTCGCGCGGATAGTTCTTACCCCACACAGCAGGGTCGAGTTCATTGTCCGCGATTTGCACGATCTTGAGCGGGTATTGCACGGCTTCGGCTTTGCGCCCCTGAATGTTGACGAGCAGCGCGCTCAAGCCGAGCAACGCCAACAAGCCAACGACAAACGCGACGCCGAGCCACACAAGACTACGAACCAGTGATTTCGATTGCATTATTGCGTCTCCTCTTTTGGATTTTGGATTTTCGATTTTGAAATCGGCAATCGAAAATCGCAAATCGAAAATTGACTAGCGTCCGTGACCGACGCCGATGTGACATTTTAGACAATCGGTAGGATTCCGATCATCGGGATGACTGACGAGCGTGACGAGTTCTTCGTGGCAGTGAATACAATTCGCTTGCGCGACCTCGCGATTGAACGGCGTGATTCGAATCACTTCCGGATAATCGTTGAGCGTGAACGCCTTGCTGTGGTTGAATCCGTTCAAACCCTTGACGGCGTATTTGGCGACGAGCGAGTTGTGCGGCGTGTGGCAATCGTTGCACACCGCGACGGTCTTGTGCGGACCGGTCAGCCAACCGTCGTACACCTCGCGCATCACGTGACAATTCGCACACGCTTCGGGATTATCGGAAAAGTACGAACCTCCTTCGGCGTACGAAAAGGTGAACCCACCCAAGCCGACGATTCCGCCGAAGAGCGCGACCAGCAAGAGCAGCGCGCTGAACGGGATCGCGGCAAACCCATTAGAAAAAAAATTCGGTCTTGCGGGTACCGGCATAACGAATCCTTTCTACCATGTCGCGTGTACAAAAAAATCCCTCCGTCCGATTGACGTTTGCAATCGCGGGAGGGTGCCCTGTCATCACACCAGCCGCATTTTACTCGAATCCGCGTTGGTTGTCTATGACAAAAGTCACGCGCGGTTTGACTTGGGTGGTGCTCTGCGCTACAATGCCGCCGACTCTGAAGGCAAATTGGAAATTTGCCCTACTCTGGAGGCAACAACATGGGACTCAAAGACCAACTAAACGAAGATTTGAAAATCGCGATGAAGGCAAAGGACGAAGTACGATTGGGCACGATTCGAATGCTCCGCGCCGCGATCGCGAATTTTGAACTGGCGCGCCCGGCGGACAAACCGATCACCGAAGCGGACCTGTTGAGCGTCGTCGAAAAGCAAATCAAACAAAGGCGCGATTCTATCGAGGCGTACGAAAAAGGCAATCGTCCGGAATTGGCGGCGCAAGAGCAAGCGGAGATCGTGGTGCTCCAAGTATACATGCCCAAGCAGTTGAGCCGCGACGAAATCAAAACAGAAGTCGCCGGCATCATCGCCGCGCTCGGCACGAAAGAGTTTCCAAAAGTGATGAAAGAAGCCGCGGCGAAAATGAAGGGACGCGCGGATGGCAAACTGGTCAACGAAGTGGTGAGAGAGTTGACGGGATAGCGGCGGCTTGCCGCGAACATCATTCTCGTTGCAGGTCCGAAAAGCGAAGCGATCAGGTTTTGGTGCAACCTGGTCGCGTTTGATTTGCGTATCGGTCTCGGCATGCCGGCGCGGTCGCGCGGATGAAACGTTTTCGCGTGGCGCGCATCTAATCAAGTACGATGTCAATTCGCGCGACAGTCGGCGGTCAGTCGTCGGCAGTTGCCATAAGGAGAAATATGCCAACGAAAGTTGCAGTTGTTACGGAAGATGGGACGCGGATCAGCGCGCATTTTGGTCGTGCGCCGTACTATGAGATCGTCACGGTAGATGCCGGCAAGATCGCCGCGCGTGAACGTCGGTCGAAGGCGTTTCACCAAACGCACGGGCAGCACGAGCATCATCACGGTGCGGGCGATACACATAACGATATGCTCGCCAGCGCGCGCGATTGCGTCGCGGTGATTGCGGGTGGGATGGGCAACGGCGCGTTCTCGTTCATCCAAGCCGCAGGACTAGAAGCGATCATCACCGACGAACGCGATATTGAACGCGCGGCGCTCGCGTACGCGGCAGGCACGCTCGTCAATCATCTCGAACGCTTGCATTGATGTGCGGAGGGAAAATGCCCACTCCGGATCGTCTCGAAGAATTGGAACGCGAACTGGAACAGGTGAAAGCGCAATTGCCGCGCCACTCGATCAAACCTTCCATGCTTGCGCGCCTGGATGAGTTGGAAGAGGAGATCGCGCGATTGAAAAAGGACCGTCAATCAAAGTCGAATCTGCGCTAGTCCTTCGTTCCTAGCCATTCGATACCATTGCTGACGAACGATATCAATTTTATACTCGAATTGCGCGCGATGGATTGCGCGCATTGAAAACAACCATCTGTCATCTACACGTGCTGGTAGTACGGGCAGATGGTTTAATTTTTTGGATCACACCCATACGTCACTTGATGAAATCGCTTGTCGTACACCCGCATCCAAAATAGCCACAACCGGGCGGTTGGCACATTCGAGAGATTGAACATCCATGAGCAAGTTGAACATTTCTCATCTATTAGGACCTAATCTTTTATTTGGTACACGCATTGCCCTACAGTCGCGCCAAGCCCGGGTCACATTGGTGATGGGTGCATTTGCCGCTTACGTTCTGATGTATTTTAGTATTTACCGCATGGTGGGTCCATCGGCGGCAACCCTGGCGATGCTGCCGGTGGCTCTGGTGGGCTGGCTGCTTGGGATGCGGGGCGGAATTTTGGCTGGGCTGTTCTGCTTTCCCCTCAACCTTTCGCTTCTGAGTCTGCTGGGATTGTCGGGTTGGCAGGAGATGACCGGGACCGGCGGTGGTACCCTCGGCTCGGTTCTGCTTGTGCTAGTTGGCGGCGTGCTTGGGCGGATGAGCGATCTAGGCAGACAAGCCGCGCACGAACTGACCGCGCGCCGCCAAGCCGAGGGCGCGCTGCGGCAGGCGGAAGAAAAGTACCATTCGATTTTTGAACACGCGGTCGTGGGCATTTTCCAGACGACGATCACGGGACAATACTTGACCGCGAATCCAACGCTGGCGCGGCTCTATGGATACGCATCGCCTGAAGAGTTGATCGCGACCGCCACTGATCTCCAACGTCAATTTTACATTGTCCCTAATCGTCGCGACGAATTTGTCCGCCTGATCAAAGAACACGGCGTCGTGTCGGATTTTGAATCTCAGGTGTACTGCAAAGACAACCACGTCATTTGGATTTCCGAAAATGCGCGAGGCGTCTATGCTGCGACCGGTGAGTTGATCGGGTTTGAAGGTACGGCGATTGACATCACCGAACGCAAACGATTATTCGTCCAAGCGCAAGAACGCCTGGCGCGTCTCGGCGCGCTGCACGAGATTGACGCCGCGATCATCTCGCAACGGAGTCTAGAAGAAACACTCAACGTCCTGCTCGCAAAAGTTACGGAACGGCTCCAGGTAGATGCCACCGCCGTCGCACTGGTCGAGCCGGAGACGCGCGAGTTGGTTTACACGGCGCGACGCGGTTTGGATGAAGAGTTTTTCAAATCGGGGTTGCTCAAAGTTGGAGAGGGCGTCGTGGGTCAGGTCGCTTTGCAAGGCGAACCTATCGCCATTGCCAATGTAAGCGCCGAACCGCGTTTTGTACGGCGCGCGATCGCGGAGCAGTTGGGACTCGTTTCGTACCTCGCGGTTCCGCTACGGACCCAGAGTGGAATTATCGGTGTCCTTGAGCTAGCAACGCGCAAACGGTATCACTTCCCCTCCGAAGAAATTGATTTTTTCATGATGCTGGCTGGACAAGCCGCCATCGCGATTGAAAACGCGCGGTTATTTTGCGAAGAACAAACACGCCGCCGCGAACTCGGTGTGATGTACGATCTCTCGCGCGCGTTGGCGGACGCGGCTCACGACCTCGACCTCATCCTCACCTTGGTTGTCCACCATGCGGCGGAGATCACGCATGTCACCTTTGCCCGGGTCGCGCTTTTGGAGGACGAAGAATATGTCGTGCGGGCTGCCCATCCTGTTCGCGTCCTCCAGCGCGATTTGAAACTCGGTCAGCGTTTTGGAGTAAAGACTCTACCCATCTGTCATCGCGCGCTGGAACAGAATGAGCCGCAAGTCCTTTGCCGTAACGATCCCGCTCTCACCGACCTGGAACGGGAGGTCCTATTATTGGATTTGGCGGAAACCATCTGCCTCGTACCGCTGCGGGTGGGCGGTTCTTTGTCCTGTAACGACCACCCAAATTGTGAAGGGCACGCGCTCGGGGTTTTGATGCTCGGTGAAATGCGCCGCGCGGAGCGCGAACCGTTCACGGCTGACAAGCGGCGCCTGGCGCATAGCATCGCCGATCAAGCCGCCAACGCCGTGCGCCGCGCGCAACTCTTTGCCGAACTCGAGCGGAGTTATCTGCAAACCGTCCTCGCGCTCGCCAATGCAGTCGAAGCCAAAGATACGTACACGGCGGATCACGCACAGCGGCTCGCGCAAATGGGATTAGCCGTGGGGCGTGAACTGGGAATGACCGCGCGCGAGTTGGAGGATTTGCACTATGGCGCGATTCTGCACGATATTGGAAAAATCGGCGTCCCCGATGACGTCCTGGGCAAGTCATCGAAACTAGACGCGGAAGAATGGAAGCTCATGCGCCAGCATCCTGCCATTGGCGCGCGGATTTTGGAACCCGTGCCGCGTCTGGCGGGCGCGGCGCGCCTCGTGCGTCACCACCACGAACGCTACGATGGTAAAGGATACCCTGATGGCTTGGCGGGTGATGCCATTCCCTTGGGGGCGCGCATTCTCACGGTCGTGGACTCGTACAGTGCGATTCTCGATGAACGGGTTTACAAAGCCGCGCGTTCGCATCAAGACGCGGTGGCAGAATTGCACCGTTGCGCCGGGACCCAATTCGATCCGCGCGTCGTTGAAATTTTCCTACGGTTGATGGAGCGCGAGTTTGGAATCGAAGAATGAGCGGCAAACCGGGAATACTTTGGCGAGCGTTCCCTAAGATACCACCTCTCTCACCACGCGCACGTTTTCATCCGGCGTGTCAATCGGAATCACGCATCCCGCGCCGAGGATGAAGCCGCGTCCGCCGGTTTGCGCGATCGCATCGCGCGCCTCGGCGCGAATCGCGTCGGGCGTCCCTTGTGTCAGCGTCTCCCATTCGCTGACGCCGCCGAGCAGGACCTTGTTGCTTTGAGTGCGCGCGTTCTTCAGCGACGGGGCGGTGCGGCGGTCGTGCCAGTTGATCACATCCACGTTCCACTGGGCGAGCCGGTCAAAGTAAATATCCAAACCGTGAATGTGCAAGAGGATGAAATCCGGTTTCGCCGCGCGAAGTCCCTCGAGCACTTGCAGATCGTACCGCTCGCCGAATTCCGCAAACGCGCTCTCGTTCACCACACTGCGCGTCGCCATTTGCGTCGCAAAGAAAATCGCGTCCGCGCCCGCGCGCAAACTCGCCACTGCAAATCGAATCGTCGTTTCCGTGATCGCTTTGAGCGCGCGATGCAATACGTCTGGTCGCGCGCGCAGATCGGAAAGCATTCGGTCGCCGGCGATGTTGCCCGCCGAGTAGAGCGGCGAAAAAATCGTTTGCAAGATGTGCACGTCGCCGCCGAGTTGTTGCCGAATCAGTTTGAGCGCGGCGCTCTCGCGCTGAAACACAAAATTCGTTTCGTCGAGCGGCGCGAGCTTGTCCCAATCGGATAGCGTGTTGACGGCATGGACGATGTGAGCGCGCGTGCCTTCGCGATTGCCCTTGCCTTCGAGTTGCGAGCCGTACATTTCAGCGGGATACCCGCCGGCGGGCGTGACCTTGACGAAATCGAATTCGAATTTCTTTTGGAACGCGACGACACTTGCGGCGAGCGTTTCCGATTTTAGGTCAGCGCCGGGAAAATGTCGCCACAGCGCGACGGGCACGCGATCCGTCGGCGCGCCGCGTAACACGGCGTTCATGCGTTCACGATGATTCATCTTTCACCTCCAAAGTGATTTCGCTGATGGCTCCCGCGACGATGCGAAACGCGCGCACGTGCGGTTGCTCGGGGTTCATCAGCGTGATGAGAATGTACACAACGTCCGGATAGAACGCGCGCGCGACATCCACGCCGGACGGATACGCCTCGCTTGCCGGGTGCGAGTGATAAATCGCGAGATGCTCCCAGCCCTGGTCGTCCATCGCGCGGAACGCGGCAAGCAATTCGTGCGGGTCGGCATTGTAGCGCACGCGCGGCGTCGGATCCGTGTTCGTCAGTGGAAAGATACCGAGCGCGCGTCCCTCCGTGCCGCCGATGATGCCGCACGTTTCGTTGGGCGCGTCGCGTTGCGCTTGCGCGATGAGTTGGGCGAGTTGCATTTGAGTCACAAGCATTTCAATTTCCGATTCTTGAGAAGATCATTGGACGCGGATGAACGCAGATCGCTTCGCGCGCGGAGATATTTTCTTATGCGCGAAAATTCGCGTGAATCCGCGTCCAAATGATTTCGGTTGCAGATACTTGATGGGACGGTTTGGTTTTCCAATCGAAATTCGCAAATCGCAAATCGAAAATCAGATGACCACGCGCCCACCGACCACCGCGCACTCTACGCGCGTGTCGAGAATCTCACGCGGCGGCACGGCGAAAATATCGTGCGACAAGACGAGCGCGTCGCTCGTCACGCCGCGACCTGCAACCGCTAGAATTCCACTCGCGTACGCGCGCAGAGTTTCTTCGAGCGAAAGTTTTTCTGCGGGATACCATCCACCGCGCGGTTCGCCGTTCGCGCGTTCGCGCGTGACCGCCGCGTGAATGCCGACCCAGGGATCGAGCGTTTCGACCGGACAATCGCTCCCGAATTGCAAACGCGCGCCCGCGTTCAGCAGACTTTTGAACGCATACGAATGACGCCCGCGCGCGCCGAGAGAATCGTCAACCATTTTGTAATCGCTCGTCGCGTGAATCGGTTGCATCGAAGCGATCACGTTCAGCGCACCAAAGCGCGGAATATCGGCGGCATCCAAATGTTGCGCGTGCTCGATGCGCAGCGGCGCGCCCAGTCCTTCGCGGCGGAGTTTTTCGTACACGTTCAACACCTCGCGATTCGCGCGGTCGCCAATCGCGTGCGTGCAAACCATCATCTCGGCTTGTGCTGCCTCGCGCGCAAGCGCTTCAATTTCATTCGTCGGTCGCGTGGATACGCCGCGATTGTTGGGTTGCTGTTCGAATGGTTCGAGCATCCACGCGGTCAGCGAACCGAGCGAACCATCGGCGAACATTTTGATGCCGCCGATTTTCAACCACACGTCACCCAGTCCGCCGCGCAAACCGAGCGCGCGCGCGTGTTGCAAATTGTCCGCCGGAATCATGTGCGTCACATGCAAATTCAATTTGTCCTGAGCGCGCAGTTTTTGAAACGCGCGCAACGCGTCCGCGCCTTCGACGTTGTGAATGCCGACGATGCCGAGCTGATGCGCGCGATGAATCGCGTTAAGCAAAACCTCTTCTGAGATTTCGCCCGCGTCAAATCCAATGTTGCCGCCGAGCAACTCGATGGCGTTTTCGCGCAGAACACCGGTCGGTTCGCCGGAGGCGTCGCGATCAATCACACCGCCCGCCGGGTCGGGCGAATCGCGCGTGATGCGCGCGATTCGCAGCGCGACCGAGTTGACCCACGCCGAGTGTCCATCCTTGCGGTCGAGCGCGACCGGATTGTTCGGCGCAATCGCGTCGAGCGGCGTTTTCGATGGAAAAACTGGGTCGCGCCAATCCAGGTGATTCCACCCCAGCCCGATGATCCATTCGCCCGGTTTTGTCGTTGCAACGCGCGCGGCGACCCGCGCAACCGCTTCGCCGAGCGAACGCGCGCCGTCCAGTTGCACGCGCGCGAGACTCGTGGCGTACGCGGTGAAATGAATGTGGTGGTCAACCAACCCAGGAATGACCGCGCGTCCGCGCAGGTCAATGACCTGGGTTCGCGCGGTGCGTGTTGCCATCGCATCGTCGTCGAACGCGACGACGCGACCGGCATCGAACGCGATCGCGTTCGCGCGGGGGTGGGTGGGATCGAGCGTGTAAATCGTACCGTTGGTTAGGAGTAAGTTTGTCATGGCACGATTATACCCGCGCGAATGCGGATTGCAAGAGGGTGACGTATGACTGCAGACGGCAGACCGCCGACCGTCGTTCAATCCATCGGCGGTCGGCGGTCGGTTGTCAGTGGTCGTTTCTATCTCCGCGGCGTCGCGAAATTCGATGGCGGTTTCGTCGCGGGTGGCGGCGGCGGTGGCGCGGGGGGTGTGAAACCCGGCGGCGGTTTGGGGGGTGGACTGCCCGGGTTCGGCGCGGGGGGTGTGAAACCCGGCGGCGCAGGTGGTGTGAACCCTGGCGGCGGTGTAAATCCCGGCGGGATATTTATCGGCGTAGCGAAGCGAGTCGCGAATTCGGTCATCATCGCGCCGGGCGTAGCGAAGCGAGTCGCGAACTCGGTCATCACCGCGCCGGGTGTGCCGAGACGCGGTGGAGTTGCCAACCGAGTTTGCAAAATCGGCGGCGTTGCGATGATGATGCTTGGTGCCGTCGGCATCGGTTGTGGCGTCGGCGCAAATGTCGGTGGCGGTTCGATGGGGCGCGGCGACGCGGTGTGTGGAATGTCCGTTGGACGCGGCAATCGTGTGAAGGTCGCGGAGGGGATTGGCGCGTGCCACGCGGTCGGCGGCGGGAGCGGTGTTTGCGCGCGTTCGATGACGCGCGTGCGAAACGCGGCGGGATTCTGCAAACCGGTTTCGATCAACGCGCGGCGTTCCTCCAACATGCCGCGCGTGCGCTGCAAGATCGGCGCGGTGGACGCGGGCGCGTTCGTTTCGGCTTGTTCGAGCGTGCGCGTCCATGCCTGGACGCGTTGTTGTTGCAGTTCGAGTTGACGCGCGAGTTGCGCGTTGTCCAGGTTTGCCGACGCGTTCAACGCATCCTCGATCTGGGTTTGCATGCGCGCAAGCGTTTGATCGGAGACCGCACCGCCGCTCGCGCTGATCGCCGAAATTTCGGCGGCGCGTCGGTCGGCAAAGTTGAGCAAAATAGTCGCGCGCGCGTCCGGCTCGTTCGTCCACGCGAGCCGCGCGTCTTCGCTCCACAATTTCACTGGATAGAGCGCGTCGTTCGGCAAGGCGTCTTGCGCGGCGTAGACCGTCGCGCCGGTCGTAATGATGAGCAAGACGAGGACGATGCTGAACGCGAATGCCAGGCGCGGCAAGAGACCAAGCCGCGCGCGTGGCACGGTCGGCTGGAGCGCGCGCGCTTGCGCGAGGAATTGTTCGCGCCCGTGCGTGGCGGCGTTCGGATCGCGCGCCGGCGTGTCCTTGAGTGCGGCGAGCCGCGCAAGCAGGCGCGAATCGCGTGGATCAGCAGGGTTGTTCATCGTCTTGTTCGTGAAGCAGGATGCGGCGCAGCGCCGCCAGCGCGCGATGTTGCAGTGACTTGACCGCGCCGATCGGTTTGTTCAACGACGCGGCAATTTCGTCGTTCTCTAGTCCTTCGATAAATTTCAGCACGACAACCTGGCGTTGCTCTTCCGTCAAGCACTGTAACGCGGCGCGCACCTGGGCTTGTGCCACGCGGTCGGCGACGGCGGATGTGAAATCGGTGGCGTCGTCCAACGTGACCTGGTCGAGTGGAAGCGCGGGCGGCGGGGCGCGTCGCCAGCGGTCGGTGATCCAGTTATGCGCGACGCGATACAAGTACGCCTGCATGTACTCGCGCGGACCGCCGCCGCCGCGCAACGCGACCAAAAATCGGCTGAACGATTCGGCGACGCATTCTTCGGCGGCATCGGCGTTGCCGAGCAAGCGGACGGCATAACGAAATAACGCCGGGCTGTAGCGATCATAGATCTCGCCCAACGCTTGCGGATCAAACGTGCGCGCGCGTTGCAACAGGTCGCGTTCGGAGGTCGCCATCTTGCCTAAAGAGTGTGACGTGCGAATGGGAAAGTGGATACGGGTAAAACAGGAAACCCTTTGGATTTTCTCCAAAGGGTCTGTTTTTTTTATGCGCCTTCGTACTGAATCATCGAGTACACATCGTACCCTTTGAGTTTATCGCGTCCTTTCAGGTCAACGAGTTCGATGAGGAACGCGAGTCCGACGACTTTGCCGCCGAGTTTTTCGACGAGTTGAATCGCCGCCTTCGCCGAGCCACCGGTCGCGAGCAAATCGTCCACGATCAACACGCGTGTGCCAGGTTCGATTGCGTCCTTGTGCATTTCGAGTGTGTTGGTGCCGTACTCGAGCGAGTAGGTGATCGCGATTTTTTCGGCGGGCAGTTTGCTCGGCTTGCGAATCGGCACGAAACCCGCGCCTAATTCGTACGCGAGCGGCGAACCAAAGATCCACCCGCGCGCTTCGATGGCGGCAATCGCGTCGAGGTCGGTATCGCGATAATGCTCGACCATCGTGTCAATCGTTTCTTGCAGCGCCTCGCCGTCGCGAATGAGGGTGGTAATGTCGCGGAAGAGGATGCCGGGGATGGGAAAATCGGGAATACTGCGGATGAGTTGAGCGAGTTCCATTAGGAATCTCCTGAGCGAAATAATTTCGGAGGGGCTTGCTCACCACTCCCGGCGGATTCTAGTCGAAAAGGTAAAAAAATGCAAATCCAAACGGCTTGTGCTATAATAAGCGCAAGAGAGTCAATCACGGAATGAATCTGAGAGGACAACTCGCGGCGCGTGGAATTATTTGTTTGCTCGCGTTGATGCTCGCAACCGCGTGCGCGAGTTTAACACCTGACGCGCGTGTGCTGACGCCCGCGCGCGCGACGAACACCGCCGCGCCGACGTTTAGCGTCACGCCCGCGCCAACGCGAACCGCGACGGTTGCGCCCACAGTACCTCTCGCACGCACGCCGACGCCGACGGGCGATGGCGTGGTGCTGGTCTTCTGGACGACCGAAGACCTAGCGCCGGGCGCGTCGCCGGCGGGACGCGTGTTCAAAGAGCAAGTGGATGCGTTCCTCGCGGCAAATCCGAACGTTCAAATTGACATCGTTTTCAAAAAGCCATACGGCAAAGGCGGCATCCTTGATTTTTTGCTGACGACGAACGCGGTGATTCCGGCGCGGATGCCCGATGTGGTCGCGCTGGATTTGGCGGAAGCGTCCCAAGCGGTAGATGTGTTGCAAGCGTTCGACGAGTGGATGCCGGCGGATTGGCGCGATGGATTGTTTCCCTTTGCCAAGCAAGCCGCGCAGTTGAATGGACGCTGGATGCTGGCGCCGTTGGCGGTGGATGTGCAGCACCTCGTCTACGACAAGACGCTCGTGCCCAAGCCGCCGCGAACCTGGGATGATGTATTGAGGCAAAAGCAAACGTGGTTGATGCCGATCGCGAGTGATGACGCGTTTCTGTTGCAATACAGCGCGCTCACGACAATGGACACGAAGGCAAGTCCGGTCGCGTTCGATCCGGCGGCAACCGCGCTGGTGCTCGATTTTTTCAAACGCGGACATGATGTGGGAGCGATTCCCGACACGGCGCTCGGTTTGAAGAGCGTGGAAGAAACCTGGTTGCCGTTTGCCCAAGGTCAGGTCGCGATGGCGCACGTGTCCGCGTCGCGTTACATGACGGAGCGGGCGCAGGTACCGAACGCGACGTTCGCGCCCTTGCCCACGCGCGATGGACGCGGCGCGGCGCTGGTGGTGGGCTGGGGTCTGGGGATTACGGCGCGTGAACCGGCGCGCCAAGCGATCGCCACGCGCTTTATTCGTTGGCTCATTCAAAGCGACCGGTTGGCGACTTGGCTGCGCGCGGCGCGACGTTTGCCGGCGCATCGTGGTACGTTGGCGTTAGCCGTCGAGCCGCCGGACTATGCCGCGTTCTTACGCGAGCAATTGGAGCGCGCCGCATTCATGCCGACCGCGTCGGCGTATGCCAAGTCCGCGGAGGTGTGGCGCGCGGTGATCCCGGCTGTGTGGAAAGGACAAATCACAGCGGAAGAAGCCGCGCGGAATATCGCCACGGCGGGCAAGTGATGTGGCGGAGAGAGCATAACGATGTATGAGACTTCACTGCGGACAGATGGACAGAGACGTCTGGCGGAAATTGGTAGCGCAGATATCGTCGTAGGGATTCCTAGTTACAAGAACGCGAACACGATTGGCTTGGTGATGGAGCGCGCGGCGGAAGGGTTGGTGACTTTTTATCCCACCTTGCGCCCGGTCATCGGGGTGGTGGACGGCGGTTCGTCGGATGAGACGCCGCACATCGCCGCTGCCCAGGTTTTGCCGGTCGCTGTTCGGCGCATCGTCACGACGTATCAAGGCATCCAGGGCAAAGGGAGCGCCGTACGCGCGATTTTCGAAATGACGCGCGCGCTCAAAGCCCAGGTGTGCATTGTACTCGAAGCCGATTTGGTGACGATCACGCGCGAATGGATTCCCAAACTGTGCGAGCCGATTCTGAAGGGCGATTACGCGTACGTCGTGCCGACGTACGCACGTCCGCTCGTCGAAGGCGCGGTCACCGACATTCTCGCGTATCCGTTGACGCGGATGCTGTACGGCGTGGACGTGCGCCAACCGATGGGCGGCGATTTCGCCGTCTCGGGCGAACTAGCGGGGCGCATCTTTGATCGCGACGTGTGGGAAACCGACGTGGCGCGGCATGGCATTGACATCTGGCTCACGACGATCGCGATCAATGAAAATATCAAGATGTGCCAGGTGCGGCTCGGCACCAAGATCGAAGACAATCGCGAAGCCGCCACGTCGTTCGACCCAGGTTTCGTGCAATCGGTGGGCACGCTGTTTCGAATGATGGATATTTATCGGCGACGTTGGGCAGAGGGCACGCGTCCGCAACGCCTTGCGCCGTTTCACGGCAACGGCATCGCCGCGGACCAACCGCGCCTCACCGCCGCGATCACGCTGAACATGCTTTCCGACGCGTTCAGTTCCGGCGCGCGGCGCTTTCGACGTTTGTGGCGGAGCATCATGTCGCCGAGCAATTTCACCGAGGTGAACGAACTCGCGAACAAGCCCCGCGGCGCGATGAATTTCTCCGCCGAACTCTGGTCGCGCGTCGTCTTTGATTTCGCGGTCGTGTACAACAAAGGCGAGAGCGATCCGGATAAAGTGGTCGCCGCGTTATTGCCGCTGTACTATGCGCGCACGGCGGCGATCTTGCGGGATACCGGCGGCAAGCTCGACGCGGTGGAGCAAGCGATTCAAGCCCAGGCGCAAGCGTTCGCCGAGCAAAAGCCCTATCTGGTGCAGCGGTGGCAAACGTACGTGCCCTGGGCGTATGATGGGGTTCGTTAGTGCGATAGTGCGTTAGTGCGATAGTGCGTTAGTGCGATAGTTGCAGAGTGGCAACAAGTGATGAGGTGAGTGGATGAGATCGAAAATCAGAGACATGGTCCTGAGCGTAGCGAAGGATCCAAAATCGAAAATATATCTCGCGATGGTGGCAGTGTTGTTCGTCGCGTTCGCGTGGCTGAGCGTGGCATCGGTGGGCGCGCAGTCGCCGAGCATTGACGACGAGGTGAATCGCATCGCCAAGACGCTGTACTGCCCGGTGTGTCCGAACACGCCGCTGGATGTGTGCAACACGCAAGCGTGTGCGGACTGGCGCGCGCAGATCAAAGATATGCTGCAAAAGGGCAAGTCCGAAAAAGATATTCGCGATTATTTTGTCGCGCAGTTCGGCGAGCGCGTGCTAGGCGCGCCGCCGGCGGAAGGTTTCAACTGGATCGCGTACATCTTGCCGGCGCTCGGCATCGTGCTGGGCGCGACGGTCGCGTGGTTCACGGTGCGCCAGTGGCTCGTGCGTCGTCAAGATGCGACGGCTGCGCCCGAAGCGCCGGTGATTCCCAAGGAATACGCCGACCGGATCGAAAAAGAATTGAAGGAGTATTAACCGTGCCACGTTGGGGTCAATATATCGTGTTTGCCACTGTGATCGGCGTCATTGGTTTTTTCGCATTCGGTTTGCGCCAGCGTTCCGCGGTTCAACCCGGCACGGGACCCGCCCCCGATTTCACGCTCAAAACGTTCGACGATAAAACGGTCAAATTGTCCGATTTTCGCGGCAAGGTTGTCGTCATCAATTTCTGGGCATCGTGGTGCGGTCCGTGCCGCGACGAAGCGGCGTTTCTCGAAAAGACGTGGCGGCAGTACAAAGATCGCGGCGTCGTGTTCATCGGAATTGATTACAACGATGTCGAGCCGAACGCGCGCGCGTATCTCAAAGAATTCGACATCACCTATCTCAACGGACCCGATCTGGGCGGCGTGATTAATCCGTTGTATCGCATCAAAGGCGTGCCCGAAACATTCTTTGTTGCCAAGGATGGCACCTTGAGCGGCAACGCACTCGGTCCGATCACGCGCGATAGCTCGTACATGACCGAGCGCGAGTTCATCGCCAAGTTGGAAGAGTTGCTCGCACAAAAATAACAACGGACAACAACGGACAAGCGGATGGGACTTGTATTACTCTTATCCGTTTAATCCGCAGTTGTCCGTTGTAATTTCCTCCACACCCCCGCGCCAATCAACAACCCAACCGTCAGCATCGCGAGTCCCGCGCCGATATTGATCGTCATCGGCGCGTACTTGAACCGAACGCGATGTGCACCTGCCGGCAATTCTACCGCGCGAAACAAGTAATTCGCACGCAACACCGGCGTTGCCTGATCGTCCACCCACGCTTGCCATCCTGGGTAGTACACCTCGCTCAACACGAGCACGCCCGCGCTCGATGTATTCATCTCCATCACAATGTCATTCGGTCCGTAACCAACTATTTTGACCGCTGACTGTTCACTGTTCACTGTTGACTGTTGACTGTTCACTGTTGACTGTTCACTGTTCATTGCTTTCTCCAGCACGACCATTCGCGCCGGCTCGAAATCCTCCGCGTGAATCGCGGCAAGTGCCGCAGACTTGTCCGGCACGACGCGTGCGTCAAAGACGACAAAGGCACGCGGGAGAACGCGCGTGTTCTCGTAGATATTCACAGCAGGATCACCGTCGAATGCAACCCGGAATTTTTCGCGGTCGAGCGCAATGTTCTTGCGCCCGATCACGTACCTGACGTTGAGCAAATCGTACAGCCGCGTCGAACGACTGCCGAGCGATTCCCAGTAGCGGTCAAAATCGGCGAGCACGAGCGGATTGTCGCCGCCGACATCGAACAGGTTGTACAACAAAGCCGTGTCGGCAGTCCAGAGCGAATCCACGCCGGTGCCGCGCGGGTCAATGCGATACAGCCCCGCACTCTTGAGAAACGCGACGGCATCGGGATGCTCGTACACGCGCGCAGGATTGTCGGTCGTGATGTCGGTGTATGCGCCGAGCGAGAGCAAATCGAAAAAGATGAGCGCGAGTGCGAGCGCCGCCCACGCGACGCGATGAAAGAATCGCGTCGCGCGCGCGAGGACGAGTCCGAGCGCGAGCGCGAGCAAAACCAAAAAGAATGCAAGCGCGTTAACCGCGTTTGCCATCCGCGCGAACAACGCCGCGTCCTGTCCCTGACCCAGGATCAGAATCGTGTACGCGCTCGCGCCGGTTGCCAACGCGATGAGCAGAAACGCCCACGGCGCGGCGCGCACGATGCGCTTGAACGCGAGTTCACTCGCGCGCGGCAACGCGCGCAACAGCGCGTCGAAACCAAACGCGCAGAGCGTGGCAATCGCGAAATCGAACAGGACGATGAATCGCGCCGGCGCGCGCAACTGCCCAAAACCTGGGGCGAACTGGTAGAGCCAGCCGTGCAGAATCGCGTAGCCGCCGAGTGCGAGCGCGAGCCCCAGCAACGCGAGCGCGCCGAAAAATCGCGTGGGCGCATCGCGGCGCAGAATCAGCGCGAGCAGCGCCAGCACAATCGGCAGCACACCGATGTACCCAACCTCGACACGATCCCAGGGTCCCCAGGCGTTTTGTGGTCCGCGTCCGAAAAAACCGGGGACGAACAAGCCGATCAACTGCGCGGGTGGCAGCGAAAATCGTGCGGCTTGTTCGTACGGAAATTCGGCGCGCAGCGTGTGTTGCGTCATTTCGAGCGCCGGAAACAGAACAGGCGCGGATAATCCGAACGATACGAGTCCCACGATGATGAGACCACCGACCGCCGACCACCGACCGCCGTCTGCCATCTGCGGTCGGCGGTCAAAGAATGTATAGTAGACCGCGAACGCCGCGAGCGCGATGAGAATCGTGAGGAACGATTGGATGTGTCCCGCGTAAAAGGCAATCGCGAGAATGATGCCGGCAATCGCGGCGAACGACGCACGCCGGTCGGTGATCGCGCGCTGATAGAACAACAACACGAGCGGCATCCACGCGACGACCGCGATCAAATTCAGATTTCCAAAATGCGTGATGAACAAATCGCTGAACTCAAACGCGATTGCGCCGGCGAGCGCGGCAAGGCGGGAGAGTTGGAAATTAGATGTTGGAAGTTGGATGTTAGAAGCAGTCTCCAATTTCCAACTTACAATTTCCAACTTACAATTTCCAAACCGCAACAACGCATACATCCCCGCGCCCGCGATAGCGAAATGGAGAATCGAGAGAAATTCCATATCGCGAAAAGTGAGTGGATTCGTCAGAAAAAACGTGAGGAGATTGAGCGGATAGAAAACGCCGGACTGGATGTCGCCGACGAACGGCATTCCGCCGAAGAGGTAAGGATTCCACAACGGAATCACGCCGTGTCGCCACCATTCGGCGGCAAACGCGTACGTGGGGTACAGAAATTGCGCGAGGTCGCCGCCGCCCGCCGGCATCCACGCGTCGCCGAACAGTACGCGCCAAAAAAAGCCAGCCGTCGCCGCGCCGATCGCACCGATGGCGAGCGTATCGCGCCACGCGTCGTTACGCGCGCGGCGCGCCCAGGTCATCAGCAACGCGATCAACCACACACTCGTGGCGACGAGCAAAATCATTTCGGCTTCTCGAGCAAAAACTCGCGCGTTGTCTTGCCGGAGGTCCAATACAAACGCAAATCGCCGTCGTCCGTCGCGATTTGGAAAATCAATTCGCCGCTCAACGATCTGCCGGCTGGCAAATCGAGTTTGTTCAGAATTTGCGGAATCGTCACGGTCTTGGGATTGGCATCATACGTGACGCCGCCGAATCCTTTGATTTTGAAATCGGTTCCGTTCACCGTGACGGGTTGTCCCGTTCGCCGCGTGTTCGTAATTTGCACGCTTACCAAAACAAACTGTTCGTTCGGCGGCAATTTTACCGGCACGTCCGTCTTGAGTGGACGTTGCATGCCAAGCACGGCAAGTTCGAGTCCATTTTCGCCTGCGCCGGCGGCGCGCAAAGGCACGGGCGCGTTTTTATCGAGAGTGGGGGTGGGGCGTGCGCCTCCAAACAAACCAGAGAATCCTTGAAACGGATTTGCCGGCGCGGTTTCGGTGCCAACCGATTGGGGCTTGGCTAGCGGGTTAACGGCACTGTCTTTGATTTGCCAACCGATCACCAACCCCGAACACAAACAGCAAACCAGTAGCACCGCCACTGCCAGGATAACAAACGCCGGCGGCGGTGAGCGTCGCCGCGCGAAATTAGCCGGCGTCGTCAGGTTACGGTAACGATAGTCGTTCGAGTTGTACACTCTCACTCTCCATTCGCGCGCCGTTCGCATCTAGCACGGGCAAACGCGCGCCAGTATTTAGATCGTACATTCCAATCTCGATGTAATAGTCTCCGCGCGGCAACGCGGCGAGCGTCAATCGGTACTCGTCAATAATGATTTCGCCCGTGCGCCAACGCGAGGTGGGAAACGTATCGCGCCCGGGTTGGCTATCGTCTTGCGCCCACACCGGCGAGCCTGCACCCGGATTGATTTGCCCGATGAGTTGAACGAACACCGTCCAATCGGTGCGCGTCTCGACGCGACTGCGCCAGTACAGCGTCAACGCGAGTTGATCGCCGTTACGCGCGAGATCGTATCCGATCAATTCGACCGCGTCGCCCAAGCGCGCGTTCACTTTTTTTTGCGGCGCGATGGACGATGGGCTGTCGCCGCGCAGAATGATCGCGTACGGTTGCGCGGTGTAATCGTAAATCGTTTCGACGACGCGTGTATTTGCGAGTAGCGCGTTCAATCGCGCGCGTGTGCGCGTGTCCTGGCGTGTGATGATGCCATACGCGACAGGCGTGCCGGCAGGCGGCAGAACCAACACGCGGCGTCCATCGAATAATTCCGCGTCGCGTCCGTCAAGCGCAAAGCGCGCGGTGTAATGCTCGGCTTCGGTCGGCGTGAGATAGACGCGCGTGTCGCGCGGTTGCTCGCGGAGTTTTTGTGCGAGTGTGTACAGTCCTACGTCGAACGAATCATAATGCCCGGTGCGCGAACCCCACACGATAAAATAATCGCGCGCGGTGTTGAATGTGCTGAACGCGAGACCCAGGGTAAGCAGTAAAGCGTAAATGGTAATTGGTAAATGGATGCGTTTGCTCCGGTCGAACAGCCATGCAAATCCGTACGCGGTTGTCAGCGCAATCGCCGGCGTGACCGCGAGATCGCGTCCAAAGTGCGGCGCGAAATCGGTAAGCACGCTCGGCAAACTCATTACGATAAGCCACAGCACGAGCAAGCGCGCGTGCGGCTCGCGGCGAAATCGCGCAAGCGCGACGATGACCCCGACGATGAATCCGAGCGCGAGAAACGGATCGAGCGCGGGACGACCGGGCAAATTACTGCGCGGGTTGTCGTCGCCCGCGATGAAAAACATCCCCGCGACCTTGACCGCGTTCTCGTAGATGCTCGCCGTCGCGGCGACGGATTGCGGTCGTTGCCAGAATTCGTCCGGGTGCGCGACAAAGTATAACCCAAGCGGCGCGTACACCAAAATCGCAACGACGCCGAAAATGAGAATGCCGCGCCAGTGGCGCTCCAAAAAATCGCTAGCGTAACTGATTTGCGATACAAGGAACGCGGCGGCGAGAATCGGCACGAACAGTCCGGCTTTGTACGTGTACAGTGTCGCGGCGAGAAATATTCCGGCGAGCCCCCACCCTAGCCCCGCTTGCGCGCCGCTTTGCAAGGGAGGGAATTTGCTCTCTTTCCTGTCGGCGATTTTTGCCGACGGGAGAGGGTTGGGGTGGGGGTAAATCCCACGCCACAAAAATCCGAACGCGAGCGTCGCCATCAACGGCGTAAAAATCGGCTCCATGCCGAGCCGACTAAAGTTGATGTGCCAGTACAGAATCGCGAGAATCAACGTCGCGAGCGCGGCGAACCAACGCGAAGCAAAGAACGCGCGCGCGAGAAAATAGAGCGCGGCAACGCCGGCGATCCCGGCAAGCGCCGAGACCAATCGCAATGCCCACGGGCTGGGTCCGAAAATCGCGAACGAGAGCGCGGTGAGGTAAATCGCCATCGGCTCTTCGGTTAGGTCTTCGCGGAAAAAGATCGGACGCTCGATACCGAGTTGAACGTTGCGCGCCATCGTCGCGTTGAATGCTTCGTCGTAGTGCAACCCGGGCGGCAGCGCGTCGAGCGCGTACAAACGCAAACACGCGGCGAGCAAAACGATTGCGCCGCAAATAGCGAGGTCGCGCCAGGGCAGGCGAAAAGATAAAGTGGGTGAAGGCACGGGGCAGAGTATAACCCAAGCGACGCAAAAATTCAAAATGCGTGTTGGGACGATCGGAATCTATCGAGTGAAATTCTTGTCCAAAAAAAGAGAGATATTAGGACGCGGATCGCTGTGCGCGTGGATAAACGCAGATGAAAATAATTATCCGTGTTCATCCTTGCTCATCCGCGTCCCAAATTATCCTATTCGAGTTACGGCGACGACACGTAGTACGCAAAGAAAAGTTGCGTGCCGTCCGGCTGCGTAAAGTCAGTGCGCTCACCGTCCGGGTATGCTTGTTGCACCCACGTGAATTCCTCGGCGCGTAATGGCAGAAACAGGAAGATGGCAGAGTACGTATGGTCAACAAAAGCCGGTTCGTCCTCGAGCGGTTCGAGAATATCCAGCCCGTTCAAATTCGGCGCGAGGTACGCAATCGTGGCATGACTGAGATAATCGTACGGCGGACCGAAAAAGTACGCCCTGAATTCGCCAGGTTGCCGCAAAAGATATTTTGCCATCTCGGTGTTTGTCCAACCAATGTAGCCGGCGTACGTGCGTTTGGGCACGTAATCAATATAATAAAATTTTACATTGATACACGCGAGCAGAACGATGGCGATCGCGGCGAGCGGCTTGCTCCAGCGCGGTCGTGCGGCAAGCGTTGTGATTGCTTCGGCTAACTTGAATATCCCGCAAGTTAAAAAGAACATGATCGGTACGGTCAAGGTCAACGTGCGCGCGCTGCCAGCTTCGTCCACGATTAGCACCGAGCCAAAGATGACACCGCAGACAAACCACAAGACAAAAAGCAAATGGGCGCGCTCTTTCCAGTGATAGAGCGAGTAGGTCAAGCCGAACACAAATAGAATCGCGCTGAACGTTTCGAGAAGCGGTGTGCCGGGCGCGTAAAATCCGGACAAATCTGGGATAAAGTTGAAAAGCGAAAAGCGTTCGACCGTGCGTTGCGCGAGCACGACGAGTGGGCTGAAGCCGGTTTCCGCCGCGTATTTTTCCAACCAGCCCGAAGGGAAGATTCCCATCTGTTGATAACGTTCCGTGAACACAGCGGGAAACTGAAAATAGTACCCGATGAGCGGGAGCGCGGCGATCAACGCGGCGAAAGAAAAAATCGCGAGCGGCGCGATGTACGGTCGCGCGGTTTTTCGTTCGGTGATCAACCAGTAACCCAGGAACAACACGAGCATCACCGGAATGAGGCGCACGCCGTGATAAAAGTACTGACTCACGCCGAGCGCGAGTCCGCCGGCGACGAAATAGGCGATGCGCCGCGTCATCATCGCGCGGATCGTCAAGAAGAAAACGGTTGTCGTCCAGAACGCATCGGCGATATTGTTCAAGCCGATGCGCGAGAATTGAATGTGGTACGGATACACACTTAGCAGAAACGCGACGGCGAGTGCGAAACTTTGCCCGTGCAATTGGCGCGCGAGCAAGTACGCGGCGAGGACGGTCAATGTGCCGAGGAGCGCGGACAGCATTCGCAGACCCACCACCGTTTCGCCAAACCAGCGCATCATCCAACTTTGCAAAAAGAAAAACAGGGTTGGGTGCGAGTACCACCCGGTCGCGAATGGATTTGTCAATTTGCCGGCGAGCACGCGCCGCGCCTCCAGACCCATCTCGGATTCATCGCCGCCCAGGTTGATCGGGATGTTTTCGAGATCGAACCCGCGCAGTAGAAATGCGAACGCGACCAACGCGATGACGAGCAAAATTTCCGCGAGATGAGGTTTGAGCGCCGCGTCTATCGCGCGGAGACCAGGCACGCGCCAAGTGCGCGCGGTTTCCCAGGGGATAAACGCGCCGACAAACAAGAACATGCTTGCAAGCCACAACGCGACCGGCACGGTGAATGATTCGCCGGGCGCGGTCTGCGCCGCGAGGGAAACCTCCAGCATACCGGACACGACCGCCGCGCCAAGCAAACCATTGCGAAGTGGGTGCGCGCTCAACCAGCGCCATGTCCAATCTACCCAGGACGCGCGCGCGGGTTGTGGGTCGTCGGTTACGCGTTTCTGGATGACCTGCACAAACAGGAGCATCGCCGCGCCGTCAATCAATAAGGCGATGTACCAGAGTTGTGGACGATTCGCGGAGAGATATTGCGCGTACCCGGCGAGCGCGAGCGACGCGCCCAGGAGCATTAGTGAATCCCAGCGAGTCGCGTTCGCGTCCGGCGCATTCTCGCGCGCGGAGGAATTTCCAGGCGTGACCACCACAAAGAAAACGACGATGCCGGCAACGAGCGCGAGCTGGACCGGCGAGACCGCGTTGTCATCGCGTTGGCTCAGGAGCGCGCCGAGCGCCGCGCCAACCAAGAGCCAGGTTAGGATGGGCAGAAGGTGAGAACGCACGGGGCACTCTTTTCTACCGCGCGCTCACGCGCACGGTGCTAAGAAGAATGTGGTCGTCTGCGACGCGTGCGCCTTGGGCATCGAACACAGGCACACGCGCGAGTGTTGCCGGATCGTACATTCCAATTTCGATTCCGTACTCGCCGGGTGGAGCATCGGCAGGAATCGCCAAGCCGTACCGATCTTCAATCGTCTCGCCGGTTTGCCACGCGGTTGTCGCGCGCGAGCCGCCGACTGGCTCGCTATCCATCTGCGCCCACACCGGCGATTGCGTCGCCGGGTTCAGCGCGCCGAGCAAATGCGTAAACACTTTGTAACGTTGCGAAATCGGCGCGGTCGTTTGCCAGCGTAACGTCAGCAACACCGTTTCGCCCGGCGCGAATGATTCGCGATTCAGCGCATAGCCGACCAGCTCGATGTGGTCGCCCAGTCTCGCGCGCGTCGCGCGTTGAATCGCCGTCGCCGCGCGCGGCATTTCGTACAGCGACAAACTCGCGTCCACAAATCCGCGCGAATAACTGCGAAACGCGTTCGCGCCGAGCCAGCGTTCGAGATAGCCGGTCGGATCGTACTCGGCGGGATTGCCGAACATCACGAGCCACACGCGCGCGTGATCGCGCGCAATCGTCGCGAGTTGCGCGCGTGTGGCAGGGTCTTCGAGCGGCGCGCCGTCCGGCAAATAGAACGCGGGCACCTCGCGCGGCGCGTAATAATCGTAGAGCGGTTTTTGGAGCGGGTTGTTTAGAATCAACGCGTCGCCCGGCTGCGCGTGTTGCGATACGTACGTCATCATTCGACCGTACATCCCTTTGGCGTACGCGTCGTTGAAATAAAAATTCCACAACGCGAATCCGCTCGCGAACGTCATCACGCCGACGATGACGACAGCCGTGATCGGCACGCGGCGCGCAACAAACGCGATGCCTAGCGCGACCGTGAGATAAAAACCCGGCAGCGCGACGAGCACGTATCGCTCGAAAAAGAACGGCATGATTGGATTGACGACGAACGCGATGACGACCGGGACGATCCAGTACAGGGGCGCGAACCACTGTGACGAATCGCGTTGACGCGCGGCGATCACCGCGCCAACTATCGCGAAGAGCAGAAACAACACCGCGATCATTTGCGGCAGAGGAAAATCGAGTGTCACGCTCGCGCTGAACGCGAGAAACGTTTTGCCGAAAATCATTTCGATGCCGCGCCACGACCATTCGTCAAAGCGCGCGCTCGCTTTACCGCGCAGAAACGAAGTCTGCACCAAGACCCAGGGAATGTACGCGACGATGAGGACAAGTTGGAGAATTGCCCAACGTTTCAGTCCGGTCATTTCGAGGAGCGTTTTACGCGACGAGAAATCTGGTTTGCCCACGTCGAGATTTCTCGCGTTCGCTCGAAATGACAACCACTGGCGGAACGCGAGCAAGGCGACAAAAATATTTTCCGCGACCCAGACGAAGAACGCGGAATAGTGCGTGTACATGGCGAGGAGGGTGGAGAGGAGGAAGCCCGCCTCACCCTTTTTAGCCACGCCCTTAAGGGCGTGGCTAAAAAGGGTGAGGCAGAAATACGCGGACGCGAGCGAGAGCACCGCGACCTGTTCGTACATTCGCGTCTCTTGGCTGTAATAGATCAGCAAGGGTGAGGCAGTCGTGAGGATCGCGGCGATGAAGGCGACGCGCGTATCGGCAACGCGTTTGCCGAGCACAAAGATCAGCGGCACCGCGAGTATGCCGACGAGCGCGGCGAGCGCGCGCGTTGCAAACGCGTGCGAGCCAACAAGTGGAAGCCAGGTCCACAACAATAATGGATACAGCGGTGGATGCGTGTCCGCGCCCCCGGCAACGACGAAGGGCAATGGCTGTTGGCTGAGAAAAATACTAAACGCCTCGTCGCCCCAAATATCTAGAGCGGCGAGGCGGTAGAATCGCAACGTGGTCGCGATAAGAATCAACGCGAGTAGAGCAAATTTAGAAATTTGCTCTACGGTTTTTTGAGCCACTTGAGGTTGCCCCAGTCCCCTTTTTTCACATAGACGATCCCAAGATTGTACACCTGGATGATGTACGCTTCGCCGTTGAACGTGAGATCGAATTCATCGGTCTGCGGATAGCCGAGTTTGTTGTCTTGCGCAAATTTGTAGAGCGCGGCTTGATCGTTGATCGGCATCCAAGTGAATTGTTGCGCGCGCGCGATGATCGCCTTGTCGAGTGTTTGAACTGGGAATGCGTAATCCACCTGTGCGCTGTTCGTGCCGTCGAGTGCAATATCGGATTTGATGACGCCCGCGCCGGTGAGCGCGATGCTGTACGTTCCCGCCGGCAACTGCGTGAATCCGTACGCCCCGGTGTGGTCGGGCAAAACTGTTTTGGTCAGCGTGCTCGAACTCAAGGTGATCTGCGTACTTGCCGGCGCGTTCGTGATTTTGCCGGTGATCGAACTGTTCGCCGCCGGATTGTTGCCCTTGATCGCTTTGCGCCACGTCAGCTCAAAGCACACATGCCGTCGCAACGGCAAGCCCATCCCGTTCACGCGATCACTTGGCAAGCCGTCCACCAAGCCGGTGTACGGTCCATGCTCGCCGCGATCCGGCGCAAAACTCGAATCGCCGCTCATATTGAAATCGGTGATGCCGCCGTCGCCGGTGAGTTTCACCGCGTGATCGCCGGGCCACTCTTGCCACACGCGTTGTCCGACGACCGGCTGACCGGTCTCGTTGAGCACGGTGTAGTACATGTTCACGCGACCCTGGGCTTCGCCCGGTCCGTTGCCTTCCGGCAAATACCACGCGCGAATTAATTTCCAGTACGGCTGTCCGTCCGCAACAGTGGCTTCCTGGAATGTGATATTCAATTTGCCGAGACGCGGATCCCATTCCAAATTGATTGGTGGCATGTTTCCCCCTGACGATCCACCGCCCGTGGTGGATTGCAACACGGCGGTGATCCAAATCGCGCCCCCTTTGAAAAAATGAAATTGCACGGGGTCGCTCAGCGGCGCGCCGCTCGCGTCAATCACTTGCATCCAGTAATCGCGCGAGTCCGGCATCGCGCCGTTGAACGTCGCGTACTCCAGTCTGCCGGACGCGGACGTGGCGCGGAAGGGCACATCGTCCATAAAATACGGCGGCTGTCCGTTCGGCGGCGGTCCGCCCCACACCTTGATGCGCGCGCCTGACACACCCGCGCCGTTCGCGTCGCGCACGAACAAATAAATAATGTTCTCGCTGTGAACTTCGGTCGTCGGTGGTGCAGTCAATTGGTATTGCATTGCGCCTCCTCGTGTGAATCCGTTGACGCGATTATAACACAAATTGGAATGCAGCGAAAAATCGTTTTGTGGTATAATCCAAGCCGATGAATCGAATTCTCCTCCTCCATCATCCTAAAATTCCCCGTTCGTTGATTCTCGCCCAGGACTGGGCAACGGCACTCGACCAACTCGGCGCGCACACAACCCTGGTGTCAGCATGGGACGAAGCGGCGGTCCGACAACAGGTTGGAGCGTGCGATCTCACGATTACGCTGGGCGGCGATGGCACGATCTTGCGCGCCGCGCGCATGTGCGCGCCGGTGCGCGTGCCGATCCTGGGAATCAACATGGGGCGCGTCGGTTTTCTCTCCGAGTGGATGCCAGCCGAGTTCGACGCGCGCGCGGTCGTGGGTGGCGCATACTGGATCGAAGAACGCATGATGCTACACGCCGAATTGCGGCGCGGCGAGAAATCGCTCGGCGCGTTCGAGGCGCTGAACGATGTCGTCGTCGGACGCGGCAACCTCGCGCGCGTGGTGCGGCTCGCGACGTTCATTGACGGGGATTACCTGACGACCTTTGTCGCCGACGGCGCGATTGTCGCGACTGCGACCGGCTCGACTGCGTACGTGTTCGCGGCAGGCGGTCCCATTCTCGCGCCCGAAGTTAAAACGCTCGTGCTCGTCCCGATTGCGCCGTACCTGAGCCAGGTGCGTTCGCTCGTATTGCCGGTCGGGTCGCACGTCGTGTTTCGTTTGCAAACCGATCATCACGCGATTCTGACAGTGGATGGACAAACCGATGTCGAGTTGCTAGATGCAGATGAGGTGCGCGTGCAGGCAAGCGCGAACGTCGCCCGGTTCGCGCGTTTTCAACCGCGCACCTATTTTTATCGGACGCTCGTCGAACGTTTGCGCGAACGCGGATTGGAATCGCAAAAAGAGAACAACCATAAATAAATCTAAACGGGGAGGACACGGTGCCGCCGATTACGCAAGAAACTCTAGTATGGGCGTTCAAAGATCCGGATTGGAAATCCAAGTTCTTGATCGGTAGTGCGATCGCGTTGGCGGCGAGGTTTGTGCCGCTGGTTGGTATCTTGGCTTATTTCGCGATTTACGGTTACTGTTTGATTATGCTGCGCGCGGTGTTGCGTGGCGCAGCGCCAATGTTGCCCAAGTGGGAAAATTTCGGCGACTTGTTCGTGGATGGATTCAAGTCGGGTCTCGCGGCGATTGGGTACTGGCTACCCGGCATGTTGGCGATGATCTGTGCGTACTCCTCGATGTTCGTGATGATTTTTGCTGATGCTGTCACGCGCGTTTCGGCGACTCGCGACGCGGCACAGAGATTTCCGTGGGGAATTTTGGCCGGCTATGCTGGGTTTTTCGGCTTCTTTGCTATCGCGATGGTGCTGATGTTGTTGTTGATGTTTCCGATGGTCATTGCGGTTGGACAATACGCGCGAACAGGCGAGATTGGTGCAGGTTATCGGATCAGTGAAGTTTGGAAAATCCTGCGCGCGAACCTGGGTGGATTTATCATCGCGTTTTTCATCGGTCTTGCCATCGCGGTTGGATTGGGGATGGTGCTTCAGATTCTTTACTTTACGATCATCCTGTGTTGCCTCATCCCATTCGTATCCGCGCCGATTAGTTTTTACATGACGCTGATGTGGTCGTATCTATTTGGGATGGCGTATCGCGAGGGCGCGCTCAAAGCGGGCTTGCTTGCGAATCCTGGGTAGAAACTGTTCGGTTCTGTCTGTCATTGCGAGGAGCGCAGCGACGAAGCAATCCCCAACACGCGAACCGGAGATTGCTTCGCCCCTTCGGGGCTTGCAATGACATGTGAACAATTATCCTGCGTAAAACGAACGGGTCACGCGATTATCGCGTGACCCGTTTTAATTCGGTTGATGTACTCCGCTAATTCGCGTTGATACTCGTCCGGCGTATCCATATCGCGCAGGATGGACGATGTATTCACCTCGACGTGGTAAATCTCCGCATTCACCGCGCGCATGAAATCGCGCAGCGTTTGCCCCGCGCGCAATCCCAGGATGGCATCCCAGTGTTTTCGCTCGATCAGCAAGGGATGACCGCGCCGCATTTGGAAACTGGGCATCACGATGCTTCCCAGTCCATCCTCGTACGCGGCGACGACCGCTTGTACGACCGCCGGTTCGAGGGCGGGTTGATCGCCGAGCAGAATCAGCGCGGCGTCCGGCATCTCGGACACGGCTTGCAATCCAACTTGCAACGAGTTGAGCATTTCGCCATTGGCATAATCAGGATTGAACGCGAGCGTGATCGGCATCCCAGACAAACATTCTTCGATGGCTTGGTGATAATGTCCGGTTACGATCACGCTTTCCGCCAAGTCGCAATCGTCGAGAATGCTCAAGATGTGTTCGATGATCGTGCGGTCGCCAAACGGCAACAAGGGTTTGGGCTGTCCGCCCATGCGTGTGCCCAGTCCCGCCGCGAGCACGATTGCCGCGACGCGCGATTGTTTTTTCATCGCGCAAGTTCTGCCGGCACGCGCGTTGGTCGGTGTGCGCTCAAGAGCGCGAGCCGCTCTTGCTGAACATCGCGCAGTGGTCGTCCGCTTTTGCCGCGCGCGGCGGCGAGAATCTCTGCCATGATCGCGAGTGCGATTTCTTCCGGGCTTTCCGCACCCAGGTCTAATCCGACCGGCACGCGCACGGTGTTCAACCAAGCGGAATCAATCCCCTCGTTTCGCAATGCCTCGAAAATGATTGCCGCCTTACGCAAACTCGCGACGAGTCCGATGTACAGCATCGGCGTATGCGCCAACCGGCGTAACGCTGGTTCGTCCCAGCCCCAGGTCGCGACGACGACCGCGGTGTTCGGCGTGATTTCCAAATTCAATGGCGCTAGGTTTTCGGTGGCAGGATCATACGCGACCAGGTGTGTCGCATCCACGCCGGGCAAACGCTCGGGCGCGAGAAAATCGGCGCGGTCGTCCACGACCTCGACGCGCCAACGCAGGAATTTACCAACCTGGGCGAGCGCCTGCCCGATGTGCCCCGCACCAATGATGACGAGACGCGCTTCTGGCTCGAACAAATCCAAAAACACTTCGATTGCCGCGCGGCGCGTGGACATTAACCGTGCGACCGTCCCGGTCGCTGGGTCGAAACCGAGTCGCTGGGGATAGTGTTCTGCGATCACGCGCGTTGCTTCGCGCGCGATGGCTTGATCGAGTTGCGGGTCGCCGAGCGAGCCAACCGATTCACCTGACGCGTGCACAACTTGGCGCGTGCCTAATCCCAGGTTTGCATTTTCAGCGCGGATCAGCGTGGCGCAGACGATGGGTTCGCCGTGTTCCAACGCGGATTGCGTCGCGCGAAATTGAGCAAGTGTTTCGCGCGAGGGTTCCAAAATATCAATGAAAATTTCTTGAGTGCCGCCGCACATTCCCAGGTTGCCCTCGCCGCGCCCGGTCAAGCTGTACTCCGCCAAACGCGGTCGGCGTTCGACAAGCGCGTCGTGAGAATCTGCAATCGCTTGCAGTTCCATCGTCCCGCCGCCAATCGAGCCGACGGGTTCGCGTTCGGCGAACACGGCAAGCCGCGCGGCGCTGTGTCGCGGCGTCGAGCCGACGGAGCGCACGGCGGTAATCAGCGCGACGCGTTCGCCGCGCTCCAATGCGTGAATCACTGCATCCCAGACGTTGTTCATGCGCGTACCTTAAACCAAAATGGAATTCGTGTCAACGGCGATGCAACCCCCGCGCTGACCCTCCCCGTTCGGCAAACTGCGCCGAACAGGGGAGGGTTAGGGCGGGGGCGGATTGCTTGTCTCACTCCGCGCTTTGCGGTTGTTGCTCGGCGACATGCTTTGTTTCTGGCGTCGTCGTCGCACTGGCTTGCTCGCGCGCGATCAATTCTTTTTCCCACAAGGGAAGAAATTGTTGCACGTACTTGCGACTGATGCGCGTGGTGAACATCGAAAGGAGCAGGCGCCAGTGATGTGGTACGAGTAGGACGGCGATCAAGTGAATGCCCAGCATTCCTACCGCGCAGTAGGCGAAGAAATCGTGAACGACGGATACCTGCGCGATAAAATCCGGTGGAATCGGGTAGAGGTAGCGAAACGACTTGATGATGCCGGTCACGACAATCGCGACGATGATAATCGCCCAGGGCGTGTACGAGAAAACTTTTTCGGCGGGAAGATATTTGCCCAAGCGTTTGGATTGTTTGAAACCAAACGAATTCACCGTTTCCTTGAGCGTATCGCGAATGACACGCGGCAGGTTGATTCTGAACACCGCACCGCTCGGTCCAAAGATGCCGGCTTGTTCCATCAAATCAGTAATGCCGTCAGTAAAATCTTTGAACGAACGCGGCAACAAGCCCATCCCGCCGGTGATCGCATTTTGGGTCAGGTGACCGGCGACGCCAAACAGGGCTAAACCTGACCCGATGTAATGAATCGCAAAGATGATTCGCATTTCGTCAGGGCGCGGTAACCACCGCAAGACGATCAAGCCGGTAATCATGCCGATGATAAAACCGACTCCGTTCGTCCAATGCGCGATCACCGCGCCGAGATCGTGACGAATCACGGTCGCAGAACCCGGTGTGGATTTGGGTTCGCGCAGACTGGCTTTGGCTTGCCAAATGCCAAACCCGATTCCTAACGCGGCGATGAGTGGCAAGACCCGCGCGAGTAATACCGCATCGTTGTACAAATCGGTTTGTGGCGGGAAACCGTTCGACGCGTTCCCCTGCGCGAAGCTAGTTCCATATGTCATCGCGAAAATGCCAAACGTTACGGCAACCCCCACCGATAAAATCCGTTTCACGACAATTTCTCCTCACTCTGGTTCCAATATCTTCGCCAAGTGCGGATACGATTTGGCAATTTGGAAAATTGCCCTACGATTTGTTTACCGTTTGCTGCTCTTTCATTTTGGAAAACTGCGCCTTGTCCGACTTGGGCAGATTCAGGCAGAGATGATCGCTTTTGACGATGCCTTGCTTGATGCGAACGTTGATCGGGCATTTTTGCACGCACGCCGGTCCTTCCTCGCGGAAATAGCACAGGTCGCATTTGGTGAACACGTTCTTTTGGGGGTCGTAGGTGATGCGCGTCTTTTGCCCGACCGTCAGTTCGTTCGTCGCGATGGTTTCGGCGCGGACTGGAAAGGGACATGCTTCCGCGCAGCGCCCGCAAGCGATGCACGTTTTTTCGTTAATGACGCGCGCGCCGGTTTTCGGCTCGACCAGTAACGCGTTGACCGGGCACACCGGCAAGCACGGCGAGTCCGGGCATTGCAGACACGGTTGTTGAATGAACGAGCCGCGTCCTGGGTAGTTCTTGGTAATCTCAGGGTCTAGCTTGACATTCGGTTCGTTGAAAATGCGAATGCGCGATACGGTTGACATTCCAACCTGGCGATGCGCGTCACTACACGCGACTTCGCATGTGAGACAACCGATGCACAAGGTGGGATCCGGAAAAATCACTCCCGATGATTCGCGCTCAATTGGCGTCACTGCCGATTTGAAAAAATTGACGCCGCTGATCCCGATCATACTGATCGCGACAAAGCCACTTGCCGCCGTCGCGATAAATTCGCGACGCGAATAATCTTTCTTTGGATTGCCTTCCGTATTCGGATTGGTTTTCTGCATCATTGCCTCTGTCCGATTTATCGCCGTGACTGGCGACGAAGAATCCGCCAGACCAAACCCGCAGTGAACACCCCGATCGTTCCCAGGAATACCCAGGTCAACAACCCCAGGTCGGTTTGTTGCGTGGGCGCTGGCGACGTGGCAACCGGACTCGCCGGGGTTGCCGCTTTTTGGATGCGATCACTTGGAATTGGTTTGCCCTGCAGCGCTTCGACGCCGTTCGAAACGCCGAGATCAATCAAATAGATATCAAAGTTTCCCCCACGCGGCGAGTGGAATAACACTTTGGTGTTGTCGTTGTTCCATTCTACCGGTCCCTGCATGGACATGCGACTTTGCAATAGCGTGCGTTGACCGGTTTTCAAGTCAAGCGCCCAGGCATCGGTCCACGCGGCGGCGGGTTCGATGTGTTCGGTAACGTATCCCAACCGACCATCCGGCAAAAACCAGGGAAAGTGATTGTCCGCGCCGTCCGCGACGACGCGCTTGGGCGACCCGGCTTCGCGATCAACCGTCCAGATCGTATCGAGTTCGCCGGCGGAATAGGCGATGGTACGATTGTCCGCATTCCACGCGGCGTAATGACACGCGAATGTGCATTGATTGTTGCGCGCACTCGCCAGCTCGCGCGTGAGCGGCTTGGCATCGCGTCCATCCCTCCGCGCGATCCACAAATCGAGTGATTCATCCTTGAAAACGTAAAAAGAAATCCATTGCCCATCGGGACTGGGCGCGGGAAAACTGGCGAGCGCGCCAAAATTCGTCAATTGCTTGAGGTTGCCGTCAAGTACATTGACCATCCAAATTTCGCGTCGCGATCCATCGAATGAATCGAAGAGAATGGCTTTGCCGTCGGGCATCCAGATGGGATGGCGGTCGTCGGAAGAACCTTTGGTCAACGCACGCGGATTACTGCCATCGGCGTTGACCAGGTAAATGTGGTACGCGCCCTCGCGGTTCGATTGGTACGCGATCGTCTTGTTATCGGGACTCCACGCCGGTCGGACATCCGCGGCGTGATCGTCGGTCAGTTGTAGAATCGCAGGACCGCTCGCGAAAGCCACGGGCAGGTACCAAAACGACAGGGCGAGACAGCTCAAGAAAATGAAAGCGCAAAGACGGCGTAGGATCATGAAGGATTATCCGCTTATCACTTGCGTGTCTTCTCGTTCAAGCCAGAGCCGCTTCCCACTCTCCTCGATTGCACCGAGGGCTTGCTTCAACTGCGATAACTCGTTCCGCAGCATCTGGAATTCGTCGTTCTGTAAATGCTGAAAAGCCGCTATCTGGTCTTGGAGTCTTTTCAGTTCGTCCGTGTGTAAGTGTTCGTACGCCGTCAGTTGTTGTTCCAGCCGGCGCGCCAAGTCTTGAATCTCTGCAGGCACAGTAACTCCTTATGTGACGAACGGTCTATTCAACCCGTTCGTAACCGCGATAATTGACGATCTCGCCGTCGTCATTCGGCGTTGTTTGCCCGACGATCTTGGGCGCAGTCCACTCGATGCTTTCGGTAAGTTGGTGGATCAATGTGCTGTAGATAGGTGCGTTTAAAAAATCCTCAAGCACCTCGATTTGACAATCGAACGCGCCGCGCCGCGCCTCTTCGGCGAGTGCTGTTGGAACGAGCAGAAGATTCGTATCGGGCGGCAGATCGCTCAAGGGCGACATGCTCACCTTGACCACGAACCCTGCGCGCACAAACATCCGCTTGAGTTGATGGTAACCCAGGATCAACGCGCCGGGGAAACACTCAACGGCATATCCAAACACAACGCGGAGCAGAGTGCGCGGGACGATCTGTTTTTCTACCATCTTGAATCCGGACTCTCGGAATTCTATGGCTTGGCAGGATGCCCCATGCTCGCGAGTCGGGCTTTGATCTGGTTTGGCAAAATCAACCCAGCATCGTAGACAATGGTGATCGCATTCTCGTTGCCGGAAACATCGAGAATGCCGGCAATCCGTAAAAGCGTCAAGCGCAAATCGTCCACTTCTTCTGCCGTCGTCAGTGCGTTGACAAACTCGATTTTGGTTTCCGAACGCACGCCGGTGGCTACACCCGGCGCGGTTGGACCCGCCGGCGGTTGCGCCGCGGTCGTCGGCGCGGAGGTTGCCGCCCGCGTTGCGGTTGCCGTCGCCACAGTAGTCGCCGCCCGCGTTGCGGCGGCAGTTGGAGCGGATGTCGGTGCAGTGGTGCTCACCGGGGCAGACACGATCGGTGCGAAGGTGGGCGCAACAAATGGTATTGGAGTGCGTGCCGCGAGTGGTTGTGTCGTCGGTTGCGATGGGAGCGGGAGCGGAGTGGACGCACTTTTAACTGGCGCGCTGGGCGCAGACGTGACTGCCGCGGGAGCAGTTGTGGCTGATGGCGCTAATGGCGCTGGGCTAGCACACGCCGTCACGAGCACCAGCAGTAGTAAGAAGAGGGTGATTCGGAACATGGTGGACTCCAAATGTGAAAAGGATTGACCGACTTGACGAGCCATCCTAAAAAGATTATTCTTCGAGTAACAGTCAAGATCTTCCAGGTCTCGAAGACCTGGAAGGTCTTCGATTCCGGAATAGGAGGATCAATGGATTATTCTCGAGCGCTCGATACCGCGATGCGCGCCGCGCGTCAAGCCGGACAACTCGCCATCGCGTCGCTGGGCAACCCAGGTTCGCAACAGTGGAAAGGACCGCGCGATCTGTTGGTCGAGAGCGCCCTGCCCATTCAACAACGCATCGTTGACATCCTCCAGACCGATTTTCCCGACCAAGCCATCCTGGCTGAAGAGAGTGAAGAGCCGGTTCCGCCCGATGCCGATCCGTTGTGGATCGTAGACCCAATTGATGGTAGTCTGAACTTTTCGCAGGGCGTACCCCATTTTGCAATTTCGATTGCCTTGCGCGACGAAAGAGTTTATCGCGTCGGCGTGGTTTACGATCCCTGCACCGACGAAATGTTCCACGCGATTCAAGGCAAGTACGCTCGGTTGAATGACAAGCCGATCACGGTTCAACTCGTCGCTGAAGGCGAGAGCGCGTACGATCAAGCGATTGTCGGCACCGATTTGCCCGGTGACATGCAAGAACGTCAACAGAGTTTGAATATTGCGACCTTGCTCGCGACGCAAGCGATTGCTTTGAACGCGATGGGTTCGCCGGCATTGGGTCTGTGTTACGTCGCCGCCGGACGTTATCACGCGTATTATCACACGACTCTGAAACTATGGGATGTCGCTGCAGCATCGGTTGTGCTCGGCGAAAGCGGCGGCGTCCTCACGGATATTCTAGGCGGCTCCTGGCTCCACTCGACGGGTGGTTACATCGCGACGAATGGCGTCGTTCATGGCTGGGTCGTGCGCGCGACCAAAGCCGTTTTGGAACCCGGCATGTAAACCTTGCGAAGGTTTACAACCTTCGCAAGGTTTTGCCTGGACTACCCCAACTCTTACGCGAGCGCGCCCAGCACAACTTGCTCGATCAAGCCCATCGTGATATCTACTTTGTACGCATTCAAACTCATCGGTCGCGCGACAGTCTTGATCGCCGCCGCCGCGGCTTTGATGTTCTCCTTGATGTTCTTGCCGGCGAGCGCCTCCTCGACGACCTTGGCGCGATAAGGCACCGGGGCAACCCCACCCAGGACGATGCGACCATCTTTCCACACGCCATTTTCCTGAGTGATAACTGCCGCCACACTGACTAGCGCAAAGTCGTACACCTGGCGGTCTTTCAACTTGAACCACGCGGTCTTGGTGTTGGGCGCTAGTTGTGGGATGCTGACGTTGACCATCAACTCATCCGGCTTGAGAACGTTTTCGCGCAACACGTCTTCGCGCGGTCCAGTAAAGTAGTTATCGAACTGGACGGTTCGCGTCCCACTGGGACCGGCGATCGTTGCTGAAGCATTGAGCGCCAGCAAGGCGCTTGCCGAATCGGATGGGTGAACGATGTAGCACAACTCGCCGCCGATGATCGCGTGATACCGGTTGTCCCCCGTCACCGCGAAGCAAAAGTCGCCGCCTTTTTTGTAGCAGGCGAAATTCTCGCCGCGGAAAAACCAGCAACGCGGTCGCTGGTTGATGTTGCCACCCAGCGTGCCAAAGTTGCGAATCAATGGCGAGGCAACACTCGATACTGCTTGCGTGAACACGGGATAGCGCTGATCCAGTTCTTTGGATTCTGCGATGGAGGTGAGTGTCGTCGCCGCGCCAATCGTCGCATTTCCGGTCGAAGCGATATTGATCCCGACCATTTCCGGAATGGTCGTTACATCAATCAACTTTTCTGGATAGGGCATCCCTTTGCCGTGAACCCAGTCTTTCATGACGCCTGTTACCAAATCACTCCCGCCTGCCACGATCTTGGCGGTCGGTCCGAACTTGTTGAGCAACGCGACCGCCTCTTGCACGGTGGCTGCGTCATGGAGCTCGAAGGATTTCATATTACCTCTCCCCCTAGGCAGCCTTGAGCGCCGCTAGAATCTTTTCGCGCGTGATGGGCATTCGATCCACCCGAACACCAATCGCGTTGTACACCGCGTTGGCGATGACCGCGCAAGGCGGATTGATCGGTGGCTCGCCAATACCATGCGCGCCGTACACGCCGTACTCTTTCATCGTCTCGACGAGCACGACGTCAATCGTGCGCGGAACATCTTTGATCGAGAGCGCCTTGTAGTCGAGAATGTTATCGTTCAACGGCAAACCGGTTGCCGCATCAACCAGCAATTCCTCTTGAAGCGCCGCGCCCAGTCCCATGATGACGCCGCCTTCGATTTGTTGCTCTAACGCGAACGGGTTGAGCGCCTTGCCCACGTCATGCGCCGCGACGTACTTGATGACGTGAATCGTTCCGGTCATCGTGTCCACTTCGACTTCCGCCGCGTGCGCGGCGAACGCTGCGCGTTCCCAGGTCGGGTCTTGCAGATGCACGCCGCGACCGATGACGGGACCCGTACTGAACGCCACGACATCGCGCACCGGGAGTTTTTTGCTCGGGTCATTCTTGAAGATGACCTCACCGTTGCGGACATCCAGGTCTTCCGGTTTCACATTGAGCGTTTGGGGTGGGGTGAGTTTTTTCGCGTCGTCAATGAATTTTTTCGCGCCCCAGTCCATCAACTGGCGCTTGGCATCCATCGCGGCTTCGTACATGCCCCAGCCCGCCGTGTTGGTTTGGCGACTGCCGTTCGTGCCGCCGCAATCGGAGCTGAAATCGGTATCCACTTCGAAAGAGATGGACGTTCGTTCAAACGGAATGCCGACCGTCTCTGCCGCGATCATCGCCTGGAGCGTGCGCTGACCCGGACCGATATCGTTGCTGGCAGAGATGGCTTGGAGCGAGCCGTCGCTCGTGACGATGCACATGCCGCTCGCGCTCGCCGTGCCCGCGCCGTGATTGCAGTTCATTGCCGCCATCCCGATGCCGTGAAAAACGCCGGGACGGACCTGCTTTGCCTTGGGCGCGTGGAATTTTTGCGTCCAGCCAATCGTCTTTGCCGCTTCGGTAATGCACGTGGCAATCCCAGGATTGCTGTACGGTCGCCGATTTTCCGGATTGCCCTTGAGGTTCAGATTCTTCAAACGGAATTGGACGGGGTCCATTCCGATTTTGTAGGCGGCGACATCCATGATCGTTTCCAACGCGAGCGTGCCGTTCGGATGTCCCACACAACGGTAGGGACCGGATTTGAACTTGTTCGTGAAAACGTCCACGCCCTCGGCTTGGAGATTCGGAATGTTATACAACAGCTGCATGTTGTACCACGAGCCGCTCGCCGCGCTCGCGCGTTGCGGTCCTACATTCGCAATGACCTTGAATTGTCCGGCGACAATCGTGCCATCGCGCTTGACGCCCAGTTTCATTTCGTTCAAGTTCTCCGGGCGATGCGTCCGCGTGACGAAATCTTCCGACCGCGTGTACATCCCGCGCACCGGGCGCCCGGTAATCTTTGCCAGGATCGCGACATGGACTTCTGCCAGGTCAATGCCGGAACGATAACCATACCCAGACCCGACATAACCGGGCTGGATCACACGCACCTTGTTCTGCGGCAGCTTGAGCGCCTGCGCCAACCCGTCGCGCGAGCCGTGGGCGTGCTGGCAGGTGTAGATCATCGTGTACTTGCCGTCGTTCCACCAGCCGACCGACGTCGTCATTTCCAACGGCATGTGTTGTTCAACCGAGCGGTACGACGTATTCTCGACGACCACTTCGGCTTCGTTCATGCCCTTGGCTGGGTCGCCGCGTTTGAAAGCCGCGGGAATGTCAATGATCGTACCGTCGAACTTGTTATCCCACTGCTTGGGCGTGCTGGCTTTCATCGCTTCCAACATGTTCAACGAGGCGGGCAATACCTGGTATTGCACTTCGATCATCCGCATCGCTTCGTCGGCGATGTGATCGGATTCCGCCGCCACACAGGCGATCGGCGCGCCGACCTCGTACACTTCTTCGTTGAATAAGAAACGATTCGGCGGACCACCGCCCAACCGCGTGTCCTGATATTCCTTGGGAAGGTTGCCGCGATGCAAGATCGTGACGACGCCGGGCAATTTCTCCGCCTTGCTCGTGTCCACCTTCATCACTTTGGCGTGGGGATGTGGACTGCGGAGTGTCTTCATAAATAACACATTCTTGGGCGCGTAGTGTTGCGTGTAACGTCCAACGCCGGTGATGATCCCCAGACCTTGCACGCGCGGAATGCGTTTCCCAAGAACAGTCAGGTCCCCGGCGGCGAGCGTCGCGTTCGCGCTCCCGTTTCCGTTCATACCGGAGAGTTTGTCTGCGTATTTTTGGATGAAGGGTTCGACCACGTCGCGCATTTCACCCAACAACAGATCCCATTCAGGGCTTGCCGTGAGTTCACGCCATTCTGTTAAAGTCAACGTGTCCGCGTACTTGGCGTCCTGAATGGCGCGAATAACATCAACTTGTTTTGCCATTGTCCTATCCTCCCTCTATGCCTTCTTCCGCATTTCTTCGGCGGCGCGAAAGACGGACGTATAGATCTTGGGGTATTCCGAGCAACGGCAGATGTTGCCCGCTAGGGCTTCGCGCACTTCGTCCTCGGTGGGGTTGGGATTTTTGGTTAGCAAGGTGTAGGTGGACATGATGAAACCGCGCGTGCAAATACCGCACTGATAGCCGCCTTCTTGATGGTACGCTCTGGCGATGGGATGCAATTGATCGAGCTGTGCGCCCTTGCTCAAACCGTCCACGGTCAAAATCTTTTGCCCGCGTCCCAAACGCGCCGCGAGGACGGTGCAGCCATTGACGGCGCGTCCATCAATCGCGACAGTGCATGCGCCGCATTGGGCGCGATCACAACCCAGGTTGATGGACGCCAAGCCAAGTTGGTACACCATCACTTCCCACAAACTCATCCGGACGTCCGTGGTGACATCGTATTTTTTGTTGTCAATATCCAGCGTGACCCGGCGCATGGTCGCCGGCAAATCGGAGACCGCTTGGGCAACCTGCGGCGCTGGCGCAGACCCAGGTTGCGCCGGGGCGGGCTTGGCTTCCGTCGTCGGGCGCGCAAACGAAAGCAAGCCGGCAGTGCCAGCCACACCGACGACGGCGCCCACACCGGCACCCACTAGAAATTGCCGACGCGTAATCTGCCCGCCGCCGGTGGTTTGTTCTTCCTGTTCTTCCGGTTCCATTCCCGGAGTAGCTTCGTCAGCCATAGCAACTCCTTCTCATGATTTGTTATGCCACTCAATAGCCAATCTGGTTTCGCTGGCTCAAGGATGAAGGATGCGTCGTCGCCTCCTTTCATACTCAATCTGAATAATAAAATGTCGCCCGATTAAAGCCAAGTATACGGCGAACCGCGCGCGCCCAGTAGGGGCAAGAGGGACAAAATTCCGCCCGAAAGGGACAAACAAAAACGCCGGCACAATTGCCGGCGCGATAATTTATTAAAAAAAACTTTAAATAAAAATGCGCCCCTAAATCAAACCGCGGCGAATCCCTTCGGCGACCGCTTGCGCGCGATTGCGTGCGCCCAACTTGGACATGATTTCTTCGATCTCGCGTTTGACCGTTCGCTCGCTCCAATGTGTCTCGGCGGCGATTTCTTCATTCGTCGCCCCTTGCGCGACCAGCGACAGCACATTGATTTCTTGCGCGGATAATCCGGCTTCGTGCTGAACTTGCAATTGCGCGAGCGTCTGGAACTGACGCAGCACTTGATCCATTAACGCGGGCGATAACAAGCGCTTACCTTGATGGACCGAGCGCACCGCTTCGACGACCGTTTCGTCCGAGGTGTGTTTGAGCAAGTACGCGTACGCGCCGGCGCGCAACGCATTGAGCACGTACTCTTCATTGTCGTACGCCGTCAGCGCGATGATTTTAGAGTCGGGAACGGCGTGACGCAATTGCTTGGCAACCTCGACGCCATCTAACCCAGGTAGTTGAATGTCGAGTAGAATAATTTCCGGTTCAAGTTCCACGGCGGCGCGTAATGCGGTCGTACTATCCTCGGCTTCGCCGACGATTTGAAGGTCCGGGTACGATGAGAGCAAACTTTTCAAGCCCCGCCGAACCATCGGGTGATCGTCTACGATCAAAATTCGAATGGTATCCATCGCCGCCTCATCACGCGTCCACCGGTTGGATCGGTAAACGAAACAGTACGCGCGTGCCTTGTTCCGGTTCTGACCATAGTTCGACTTCGCCCCCCAGGTTGTTGACCCGTTCTTGCATGCTGAATAGTCCTAGGTGATGGTGGTGGGGATTCACGAACCATTCGCGGTAGTCGAAACCGCGTCCGTTGTCGCGCACGGCGACCGAAACGGACGCGAGTTCATAGTCAATCGTGATTGTCGCAAGTGTGCCGCCGGAATGTGCCGCGACGTTGTTCAACGCTTCTTCGACCAGGCGGAACACGGCAACCTCGGAGTGCATTGGCAGGCGATGTGGTGTGCCGTTGACGATAATCGTACACGCAATGCCAGTCAGTTCGTGGAAACGACTGATGTGTCTTTCGAGCGCGGGGACTAGCCCCATCGCGTCCAAGATGGGCGAGTGCAAATCGTAGATCGCGCGCCGGATTTCGAGTTCGGCTTCTTCGAGTACCTGTCGCGCGGCGTTGAGTTTACCCTCCGCCGCCCGCGATAAATTCAAGCCGCTTACGACTTTGACCGCTTGCAATTCCAGGCGCGCGGCAGTGATAAGTTGTACCACGCCGTCGTGCATATCACGCGCGATCCGCGCGCGTTCGTGTTCCTGCAGATCAATCGTTTTGGCGAGCAACGAGCGCAATTGTTCTGCCTTTGCCTGAATTTCTTCTTGGGCTTGCGATAATTCGCGCGTGCGTGCGGCGACCTTTTGCTCTAATTCCTGGCTAAAATTTTTGACCTGGGTATGCAAGTCGGCATTCTTGACGGCAATCGTCGCCAAATCGGCAAACAAACTGAGCAGCCAGAGGTCGTCTGGGTCGAAGGGACGCGCGGGCATCGAATTCAGGACGTGGATGCCGCCGATCACTTGTCCGCGCCAGCGCAATGGCACGCCGACCAAACGACTTTGGCTGTCGCCGGTAAAAATTTCCGAGCGTCCCTCCCAGGTTTCGTAGTTGTCCACGATAATCGGCTGACCGGTTTCGATGATTCGTCCAATGGCTCCTTCGCCCGGTCGTACGGTAATCCCGGTCCAATCGCGCGTGGTGTTGTAGTTCGCGACGTTGTAAATCAGTTGCTCGTCTGGGTTGTAGAGAAACAAGGAACTTGCCTCGGCGCTCAAGAGTTGGACCCCGCGGCGCAACAGGGCTTGCAATAATTCTTCGCGATTCAACTGGGTGATCATGTCGAGCGAAGTCTCGTGCAGCGCGATCATCGCTTCATAGCGTCGCTTAGTTTCCTGGAACAGGCGCGCGTTTTCGATGGCGATGCCTAGTTGATTGCCCAGGATTTCCAGGACGATGACGTCTTCTTTGCTAAATGCGTTGAGCCGATCACTTTGCGCGTCCAAAACGCCGATGATGTGTTTGCCGACGCGTAACGGGACGGCTAATTGCGCGAGTGTATTCGCGAGCAATTCCGCCGAAGGATTGCGCGGCTCTTGGTGGACATCATTAGAAAGCAGAGGTTTGCCGGTCTGCGCGACCCAGCCAACGACGCTGGTCTGATCAATCGGCGTTCGCATGTGGCGGGCTTTGACTTGATCGGCGTACGGTCCACTGGCTTCGCGCAAGACGAGTTCCTTATGCGCTTCGTTGGTCAGGAGGATGTGGACTTGATAGTAGCCGAAGCGCGCGCGGAGCAAGCGCACCACTTCGGCGAGCAGTGTGTCCAAGTCCAATAAGGCGGACATCCGTTGTCCGATTTGGCTGGCAATCTGCAAACGCGCGACGCGGCGGTGCGTCTCTTGGTTGCGCAAGGCAAGTTCTTTTTGCGCCTGGGCTTCCGCCATCGCCGCTTTCGCCGCCCAGGTCAAACTGATCCACACCAACACGGGACCGGCAAGCCCGATGACGATCACCGTGCGAAGAACCGAGGGTTCCGCGAGTTGGCGACCTTGAAACACGACCGTTTCGAGCAGTACGTATCCAATGCCGACGAAAGAGACGGCAATCGGAATTGCCCAGCGCAAATAGGAGACGAGACCAACCAGCGGTTTGCGTTCCCAGAATGTCGCGTGCTGCGCGCGGCGAAGTAGTTTGCGTAGAGGCGCTATGGATTGAGTCGAACGGACTGGCTCTACATTCTGCATCATCCACCACCCTCGCGTAAAACGAGAAAACAAAACAAGGCAGACTAATCCATCTGCCTTGTGCCAGGCGCGACGCGTCGCGCCGAGAAATCCATTTTCGTACGAGTCAATACTTCGTGCATCGCGCCGCGTCGGCACGCGAACGCGGTTAAATACGCGAGTGAAAATCTAATTCGAAGCGACATCGCTTGTCCTCCCGCACGCATCACAGGATCGTGGATTAGACGATTCGCAGTTTATTCCTTTTTGTTTGCCGGTCCGACATCCTGGGAATGCGATGGCTTGGTCGCGTGCTCATTCGGTTTGGCGCTGATTTCCCGGCGAAATTCGGAAACCATTTTTCTCATCCCGCGTCCCAGCATCGGTAAACGGGAGGGCACGAACAGAAGGATCGCGACAAAAACGATGATGACAATATGCGCGGGTTGTAAGCCAAACATTTTGGAACTCCTGAAACAAACACTCGGTTGATTCGAAACGAGCGCCGTGAGTGTACGCCGTTTCGCTCTCGTCGTCAAGGGGTTATGCAATCAGAGAACAAGAAAATGGTTGATCAAGCGCAACGCATTGTAGATTGATGCACAATCGCACGCGCGCGCTCTTGCGAAATTTTAATCAAGGGCTATTGACAACGCGTGAAGAAATAGCGACAATGAAAATTGTCCGCCGCGTGTGTTCGCACAAAACTTTATTCCCTCACATTGCGTATCCCATTCAAAAGGGAGAAATGTGCATGCCTCCAAATTCGTTTGATCCATTCGAGAAAAAACTTGTATCCAAGCCCGGCGTCCCCGAACCCTTGCTGCGATCAATGCCCGGCAGTAAACCGCCAGGTCCCTCTCGCATCACCCGATTGCGCGAACGCGCGAAACAAATGCGTGCGCGTGCGCGTAGTTTTCTTCCCCTTCTGCTTGGAATGTTCATCGCCTTTGGCGCGATGTTCGCGTACGATTTTGCGCGTCCCGCCACGCCGCGCCTGACCGAACAAAAAATAGGCGAACTGGTCGCAAGCGCAATGGCGTCCGCGACGCCGCCGCCGTCGCGCGGTTCGCTCGCCTACGAACAGATCGCGCCCTCGCTTGTGCGTATCGAGGCGCAGTTGACCGCCGGCGATGATAAACGCGCCTTTGGTACCGGCGTCGTCGTGGATGAAGGCGGCGCGATTCTGTCGAGCTATCACATCGTCAAAGGCGCGATCAAAATCGAAGTCGTGTTTTACGATGGTACGCGCTCCGACGCCACGGTGATTGCCAAGGTCGAGGAGCAAGACACGGTAGTGCTGCGCGCGCGCACGCCGCCCGCTTTTCTCATCCCGGCAGTGCTGGGCAATCCCGGCTCATTGCGCGTGGGCGATGAGGCATTCGTCGTCGGCAATCCGTTCGGCATTCGCAACTCGATGTCGGCGGGTGTGATTTCCGGCTTGAACCGCAATTTCAAATCCCCCAAAACCGGCGCGACGTTGAGCAACCTGATTCAATTCGACGCGGCGGCAAACCCTGGGAATTCCGGCGGTCCGTTGATGAATAGCTATGGCGAAGTCGTCGGCATTGTGACCGCGCTCTATAATCCAACCGATCAAGAAGTGTTTGTCGGTATCGCGTTCGCAGTGCCGATTGACGCGGCAGGCGGCGCAATGGGTTCGCCGCCCTGGTGATGCGGCAGATCGCGTATTGTTTTGTGAAAGCCGCGCACGCGAATTGCAATCCGTTCGATGCTGCGTGTGATGCGTTCGTCCGGCGTTTGCTTGATACGGGCAAAAACCTGGACGCGCTTGCAAATTCCATAAATTCAAATCGAAAATCAAAAATTCCCTTGGAGGTAAAATGGCGACGAGTGAATTGACGACAGACCAAGTACCAACCTTGATGGAAACGGTTCTGTACGAAGTCAAAAAAGTCATCGTGGGGCAGGATCACTTGCTCGAACGTTTGTTGGTCGCGTTGCTCGCGCAGGGACACTTACTGGTCGAAGGCGTACCGGGGTTGGCAAAGACGCTCGCGATCAAGACGCTCGCGGACGCGATGCGCGGCACGTTCAAGCGAATTCAATTTACGCCTGATCTCGTACCGGCCGATTTGGTCGGCACGCGCATGTATAATCAAAAGACCGGCGAATTCTCGACCTCGCTCGGTCCCGTGTTCACGAACCTGTTGCTCGCGGATGAGATCAACCGCGCGCCCGCCAAGGTGCAAAGCGCGCTCCTCGAAGTGATGCAGGAACGCCAGGTGACGATTGCGGGTGAGACCCACAAAGTGCCCGCGCCGTTCCTGGTCATGGCGACCCAGAACCCGATCGAGACGGAAGGCACGTACCCGTTGCCCGAAGCGCAAGTGGATCGTTTTATGATGAAAGTCATCATCACGTATCCCAACGAGCGCGATGAATTCGTGATTGTCGAGCGGATGGCGGCGGGTTTGGCGTCGGCGAATCCGGTTATCACGACGAAACAGTTGATCGAGATGCAGGGTGAAACCGCCAAAGTGTACGTGGACCCCGCGCTGACGGAGTATGCGGTGAAACTCGCAACCGCGACGCGCGAACCTGAAAAATTTAGTTTGCCGGAAATCAAACGCTACATCATGTACGGGACTTCGCCGCGCGCTTCGATCAACCTTATCCTCACCGCGCGCGCACTCGCGTATGTGCGTGGGCGGTCGTACGTGCTGCCGCAAGATGTGCTCGACATGGCGCTCGACGTGATGCGGCATCGTCTCGTGCTATCGTACGAAGCGATGTCCGATGGGGTGACGAGCGACGCGATTCTCAAGCGCGCGATCGAGCGCATCCCTGTCCCGGTCGTGCCGCTGCGTGAGGCGATTCCGTTCAAAGTCGCGCAACCGGTGGGATGATGTCGTTGGGGCAACCCGCGTGGTTGCCCTATCAAGGCGACCACAAGCGTCGCCCCTACAAAACACCTATGGCTTCTTCAACTCCCGAACATATTCTGCAACGTCTCGATTGGCAAGTGATTCGCCGGCTCGATGGGATTTTGCAGGGCAACTATCGCAGTCTGTTCATCGGCTACGGACTGGACTTTGCGGATTTGCGCGAGTATCAGTGGTCGGATGATGTGCGGTACATTGATTGGAATGTCACCGCGCGCATGAACGAGCCGTACGTGCGGCAGTACATGGAAGATCGCGAAATTACCGCGTGGTTCCTGCTCGATCTCAGTCCTTCGATTGATTTCGGTACGGTCAACGCGCTCAAGCGCAGTCTGCTGATTGATTTCGTGACGATTCTCGCGCGCCTGCTCACGCGGCAAGGCAATCGCGTCGGCGCGATTTTTTACAATGGCAAAGATCAACACGTGATCCCGGCGCACGGTGGTCGCGAGCACGTGTTGCGCTTGATCAACGATTTGCTCGCGCAACCTAAATTGACTCACACGCCGATGACCAATCTCGCGGCGATGCTCGAAAAAGCCGCGCGCACGATTCGCCGTCGCTCGCTCGTCTTCATCGTGTCCGATTTCATTTCGACGCCGGGCTGGGAAACGCCGCTCAACTTGCTCGTGCAACAACACGAGACGTTGGCGGTTCGCCTGTTCGATCCGCGCGAGATTGATTTGCCGGACATTGGCATGGTCGTGATGGAAGATTCGGAAACCAGCGAGCAACTCTACATCAATACGAGCGACAAGAAATTTCGCGAACGGTTTCGTCAAGCCGCGCAAAAACGCGAGTACGAAATGAACGTGCATTTTCGCCGCGCGGGTGTGGATTCGCTCCAGGTCTCGACCGAAGATGACATCGTGCGCGAGATCGTGCGCTTTGCGATGTTGCGAAAGCAACGCAAGCAAATCGCTGGTGTGCAAGCAGTCCGATGAGCCAATTGCCAATTACCAATGACCAATTTCCAATTTGGCTCATTGATTCCGAGGTGGTTCGATGATATTTCAGTGGCAACAAGCCCTGTGGCTCTTGCTTTTGGTGCCCGTGTTGATCCTGTTGTACATGATTGCTCAACGCCGGCGCGCAAAATACGCGTTGCGTTATGCGAGTCTTTCGCTCGTCAAGGAAGCGCTGGGACGCGGTCCGGGTTTTCGCCGGCACATCCCGCCGATTTTGTTTTTGACCGCGATCACGGTGATGATTCTCGCGCTCGCGCGTCCGATTTCGGTCGTGACCTTGCCGACCCAGGAAGGCACGGTCATTCTGACGGTGGACGTGTCCGGCAGTATGGCGGCGGATGACGCGAAACCGAATCGGATGGAAGCCGCCAAAGCCGCGGCGCGCACGTTCGTCGAAAAACAACCTGTGTCGGTCAAGGTCGGGATCGTCTCGTTTAGCGATAACGCGTTCGTCGTGCAAGCGCCGACGACCGACAAGGACGCGGTGATCGCGGCGATCAGTCGTTTGCAACCTCAACGCGGCACCGCGATCGGTCGCGGCATCCTTGCCTCGCTCGACGCGATTGCCGAATCGCTTGAACCGGACGAACCGGATTTCACGCGACCAACCAATCGCGGGTTCAGCCCGATCATGACGCCAACCCCCACACCGACGCCGTTACCCAAGGGACAGTACGTGACCGCGATTGTCGTGTTGTTGAGCGATGGTGAAAGCAACGTTGGACCGAATCCGCGCGATGTCGCGCCGGTCGCGGCGGATCGCGGCGTGCGCGTCTATACGATTGGGTTGGGCAAATCGCAAGGCACGATTCTCCACGTGCAAGGACGCCAGGTGCGCGTCAGCTTGGACGAAGCCGTGCTCAAGTACATCGCGGACCAAACGGATGCCGAGTACTTTGCCGCCGCGGACGAAAAAGAGTTGCAAGCGGTGTACGACAAGTTGACCACGCGCATGGTGTTTCGCGCGGAGAAAACGGAAATCACCGCCGTGCTCACCGCCATCGCCGCCGCGTTCTCGCTCCTCGCCGGTTTCCTCTCGCTCGTGTGGTTCAACCGGTTGCCCTAATCGCGTTGTGTGTTATAATCCGTACCGTTTTTCAGCGGTACGGATTTTTTATTTTTGGAGTCGTCATGCGCGTCAAGTATCTTCGTTTCCTCTTGCTCGTGATTATCAGCGTCCTGGCTTTGCTGTCCGTTGCGTTGCTCGCGCCGAAAGACAGCGACCCGCTTTTCAAATCGCTCGCCAAACCCTTTGCGACCAACGCCGAACGTCGCCGTGAGGCGCGTAGCCAAACCGATCCACAATTTTTCCAACGCGTGGACGCGGCGCTCAATGCCAATCGCATCAACGTCTTGTTGTTCGGATATGGCGAGACGCATGAGCCGCCGATGACCGAACGCGCGATCATCGGTTCGTTCACGCTGATTTCGTACGATGTCCGCACCGGTCAAGTGGATTTGATTTCGATGACGCACGACATTCGCGCGCCCGAAGTCGAACGCGCGCTCGCGCAACGCGGGCAGGGGACGCACGCGCTCAAGATGGATCGCGCGTACGATGTCGGCGGATTTCCACTGATGCGCGAAATGATCGAGAATGGGACAGGGCTTGCGGTGGATTATCAAATCGTTTTCAAAGACGGGCTGATCCAACGTCTTGTGGATCAGGTCTTTGGCGGCATTCAAGTAGATGTGCCGATGGCATTTTCGGTGCAGCCGTTTTATCTCGACGGCGAAAAATATCCGGTCGGATTTTTTCAGCAAGGCAACCAAACGTTGAACGGTCGCCAGGTGATCCAGTTTATCAAGACCGTGCCAGTCGCCGAAGGCGAGTACGATCCTTCGCTCGAACACAACGTGCGTAAACATTTGGTGTTGCAGGCGTTGCTCGACGCGTTGAATCGGCAGAGCGGCGACCGCGATTTTTGGTTGCGCTTGTTCGCGTTCGTGCAGCACGAATTGGCGGCGGGGAGTGTCACGATGGATTTCGATCCGACGCCGCTCGTCGTGGACAACCTGGGTCGGCTGTTGACCAACCTGGACAAGTTGATCGCGCAGCGTTCGAGCGCGATGTCAATGCCGGCGATTCATCGCGCGACGTACATCGTGGACTCGGCGAACGGCGACGGCGGCGTGCAGTGGGTGAATGCGAATCAGGACGCGAATCCGATTACGCGTCAAGATATTGACACGCGCGTTTATCCAAATCTCGATTACGAAGTGCCGATTGACGCGAATCCGTACGGTAATCTCGCGCGCGAGTATTGGGGATCGGTGCGCGAAATGGTGCGCCGGACACTCAATGGCGAGCCGCTCCAAGACCCCGCGCCGGAGTAAATAACGATGCTGACTGGTTTCGATCATTTCATCGTGCTCGTGAACGACCTGAACGCGGCGATGGAATCTTTTCGCCGGCTCGGTTTCGATGCGCGCGCCGGCGGCGAGCATCCCACGTTCGGGAGTCACAATGCGCTCGTCGCGCTCGCGGATGGCACATACCTCGAACTTGTCGCGTTCAAAAATCCCGCGCTCGCGGAAAAATCATTTTGGCGCGATGGCGTGCGCCGCGTGCGCGCGGGCGAAGGATTCGGTGGATTCGTGCTCGGCGCGAACGACCTGGCGAACGATGTCGCGCAACTCGCGGCGTGCGGATTAAAGTACGATGCGCCGCAAGCCGGTGCGCGCGTGCGCCTCGACGGTCAGCGCGTCGAGTGGCACACCGCGATGTTCGGCGGCTTGCCGACCGGCGCGTTGCCGTTTCTGATTCAGGATGATACGCCGCGTGCGCTACGCATCGAGCCGCCCAGTGACGGATTGGGCAGTCGCGCGCGTGCGAAAGAAGTCGTCGTCGTCGTCAAAAATCTTGCGGCAGAACGCGATCACTATAGCGCGCTGCTCGGCGTCGAGCCGAAACGTGTTCACAACAAGCAGACGGATGTTGAAGGTTATCGCTTTGCGCTCGATTGGGGAAGCATTGTCGTCGCGCGTCCGACGCGCGGCGGCAACACGATGACGGAGCAGTTGGACAGGCGCGGCGAAGGTTTGTTCGCGCTCGCGTTGCAAGTGGATAGTTGGGGCTGGGAACGGCAACAGCTTCGCAATCGCGACATTCAGTTTGAGAACGAGGAAAACGGATTCTTCATCGCGCCAGAGGAAGCGTGCGGCGCGCGGATACGGATTGTTGGAAAAGTAGTTGGGGCAGGAGAGTGATTCCTGCCCCAACTGTTTTATCTTTTCGATGGTTCAAACACGGTGATGCCGACTAGCTTTTTGCCGCGATTACGCAATAGTACACCATCGTCGCGCATTTTGCTCGTGGTTGCTTTTTGTGGTCGTTCAAGACTGACATACAGCACGTCGGCTTCCCCGTCATAGTCAAGCCAAGGTCGCTGCAGAGGTAATCGGGCGAACCCGGGAACGTGCTTAACAGGTACAGAAATTGCTTGCAAGGTCATTGTTTGGCGCGCGGCGTTTTCTTCAACCCTAGTCGCTGACGCATCTCCGTGCTAGAGATGCCACCTTCCGTGCGTTGACGTGCGCGAGAATGCTCGATAAGCGCGACGAATTGATGATTGGTACTGAGCGCGATGGTTTCTGCATCAGCATTTTCAATTGCAAACAACCCGGCGACCGGTTTGCCGTCTATGGTCAAAATCACCGGGTCATTTTTTACCGTGCGCGCGTATTCGGCAAGCGATGCTGTTGCCTTGCTCATTTCCAGTGTTTTCATAATTCAATCACCTCATTTCCGATCCGAACCCGATTCCGCTCCTTGATTCCCACCGCGCGTATATAAACAAGTGGTTCAGGAGAATCTTCAACGTCGTAATACACGCGCAAATTTCCAATCCTGAGTTCCCAGGGTGCCAATGGATTTGGTCGCATCGGTTTGCGATTCTTAGTTTCGACCGTTGGCTGATGAGCGAGTTGTGCGTCTACCGCGTCTAAAATTGTGGATTGTTGACGCGCAGATAGTCCGTGCAGATGTTCTTCCGCGTCGGGCGAGTATTCAATGCGATAGGTCACGCCCATCTCCTTATCCAGAGATATTCTAGCGTAAAGCCAAATGCCCGTCAAACGCAAACTGAAATGGAGCGAGCGAGGAAGACAAAAATTCTGCGCTCATCCTTCTACTCTGCCACGTTGTCGAAAAACCGGATGAACGCTTCGATGCCGCGATAGAAATTCGGCAGGTGCTGCTTTTCGTTCGGCGAGTGAAAGTTGTCGTCGGGCAAACCAAAGCCCATCAAGATCGAATCTACGCCGAGCTGCATCGTCATCATGCTCACGACCGGTACACTGCCGCCTTGCAGTTGAAACACCGGCTCGACGCCGAACGTCGCTTTTAGCGCGCGAATCGCCGCGCGCATTCCCGGCGAATTTCGATTGACCAACACCGCGGGACCACTCACAAATTTCTTCACGTCCCAGCGAATCGTCGGCGGCGCGTGGCGACGCAGGTATTCCTTCAATTGTTCTTCGACCGCGTTATCATCTTGATCTGGTACGAGCCGCATCGAAATTTTCGCCATTGCCTTCGCGGGCAGTACCGTCTTCGCGCCCTCGTCGGTAAATCCGGAAACGATGCCGTTCACTTCGAGCGTCGGTCGCGCGCCGAGTCGTTCGAGCGTCGTGAATCCTTGTTCGCCCCACAACGCGGAAACGCCGGCGGTCTTGCGCCACTCGTCGTCCGTCACCGGCAAGCGCGCGAGTTCCGCGCGTTCCTCGTTCGATAGCACGCGCACTTTGTCGTAGAATCCTGGGAGCGTGATGTGTCCGTTCGCGTCGTGCATTCCCGCGATCAAATCGCACAACACTTGCGCGGGATTGTGCACCGACCCGCCGAACACGCCCGAGTGCAAATCCTGTTTCGAACCATAGACCCAGACTTCAAAGTACGCGAGACCGCGCAAGCCGTACATCAAACTCGGCAAGTCGGGTCGCGCGATGCCGGAATCGGCGTTGAGCGAAAAATCGCACGCGAGTTTTTGCTTATTCTGCGCGATGAACTTGACGAGACTCGGCGAGCCGATCTCTTCTTCGCCTTCGACGAGCACTTTGACATTCACCCGCAGTCCTTCGTTCTGCATCAACGCTTCGAGCGCCTTGAGAAATCCTTGCACCTGGCTCTTCATATCCGATGCGCCACGCGCGTACAGATTGTCGCCGCGCACGGTTGGCTCGAACGGCGGTGTGATCCATTCGTTGAGCGGGTCCACCGGTTGCACATCGTAATGCCCGTAAACGAGGATCGTCGGTTTGCCGGGCGCGTTGAGCCACTCGCCGTAGACGACCGGGTGACCGTCGGTCGGCAGCACCGCGACATTCTGAAAATGGATGGCGTTCAACTGATGCGCGACCCAGTCTGCCGCGCGGAGCATGTCGGGTTTGTGCGCGGAGAGCGTCGAGACGCTGGGAATCGCGAGAAACTCTTTGAGTTCGGACAAGAATCGTTCGCGGTTGTTGCGCGCGAACGCGAGAGCGTGAGTAGATTCGGTCATGGTGACTCCTTCTGCAAATGAGATGCGACAACATCTAGAATTTTTTCCGCGAGGTCATCCTTGCTCATCGGCGGCAACGCGTTGATTGCGCCGCCGCGTTCGATGAATGTCGCTTGATCCAGGTCGCCGCCAAAACTCGCGGGCACTGGATTCGCGACGATCAAATCGAGATTTTTGGCTTCGAGTTTCGCGCGCGCGTTCGCGATCAAATCCTGGGTCTCGGCGGCAAAGCCGACTACAACCAAATTGCGAATTGCGGATTGCGAATTGCGATTGGAAACTTCATTTAGAATGTCCGGATTTTTTATCAATTCGAGCGTGAGGGTTTCGGTAGCGCCTTTTTTGATTTTCTGTTCAGCGGATTGCGCGGGACGGAAATCGGCGACGGCGGCTGCCATCACGAGCGCGTCCGCATCCGCGATTGCGCGCATCACCTCATCGCGCATGTCGCGCGCACTCGTCGCCGAAACGTGCGTGATGCCGCGTGGGACGCGCAACGATGTTACACCCGCGATGAGTGTCACGCGCGCGCCGCGATCACGCGCGGCGTGCGCGAGCGCAAAGCCCATTTTGCCGGACGAATGATTCGCGATCACGCGCACCGGGTCAATCGCTTCTTGCGTGCCGCCGGCGGTGACGACGATGTGACGCCCGGCGAGATCGCCGGTGCGTCCGAGCGTCGCGCGCACGATGTCGAGGATGTCGTCCACGTCCGCCATCCGTCCCTTGCCGCTCAAACCCGACGCAAGATGCCCGGTGCCCGGCTCGACGAGAATCGCGCCGCGCGCGACGAGCGTGGCGACATTCGCTTGCGTCGCGGGATGTTCCCACATGCCGCTTTCCATCGCGGGTGCGAGGATGAGCGGCGCGCGCGTGTCGAGCGCGGTTGCGCTCACCGCGTCATCGGCGAGACCGAGCGCGAGTTTCGCAATTGTGTGCGCGGTGACCGGCGCGATGACGAACGCGTCCGCGCGTTTCGCCATCGCGACGTGACCGATGGTCGAGTCGGGCATCATCGCCATCACATCCGTGACGACGTGACGATGCGTCAACGCCTCGAACGTCATCGCTCCGACAAACTGGGTCGCCTCGCGCGTCATCACGACATCCACGCGCGCGCCGGCTTGCGTCAATTGACTGGCGATCATCGCGGCTTTGTACGCGGCGATACTGCCGGTGACGCCGAGGAGGATGGTTTTGTTTTGGAGAACGCGTGACATGGTTGCTCCGTGGTTGGTAATTGGCAAAGGGTAATTACCGCTTACCAATTACTCCCGTTGATTCATCGCGTAGATGATTTGCAGTCCTTCGAGAATCAAATCCGGTTCGACCGCGTCAATCACGCGCGAATGCGGCGCGAGCAAACGCGCATATCCGCCGGTCGCGACGACGCGCGCAGCGAGCGCATCGAGTTCGGCGCGCATTCGCGCGACCATGCCTTCGATCATGCCGAGATAGCCGATGAGGATGCCGGACTGGATGCCGTGCGTGGTGTTCGTCGCAATTGCGCGCGGGGGCAGCGCGAGGTCTACGCGCGGCAGTTGCGCGGTCGCGCGATACAGCGCATCGGCGGCGAGATGCAGACCGGGCGTAATCGCGCCGCCGGCGAATTGCCCCGCGCGCGTTACCGCGTTGAACGTCGTCGCCGTGCCGAAATCAATCACGATAACCGGCGCGCCGAATTTCGTTTTTGCCGCGACGGCGGCGACGATGCGATCCGTGCCGAGCGCGTGCGGCGCATCGTACAGAATCGGCATCCCGGTGTTCGTGCTCGCAGTGATGACGAGTGGTTCGACGCGCCAATGGGCGCGGCACAGCTCGACGAACGTGGAGGTGAGCGGCGGCACGACGGAGACGATGGCAGCGCGGGCAGGCACAAGACCGGTCCCGACATTCGCAAAAAAATCGTCGAACAAAATCGCGTACTCGTCGGCGGTCTTGATTACTTCAGTACGTACACGCCAACGCGCGAGGAGCGTGCCGTTTTCAAAAACGCCGAGCGTGATATTCGAGTTGCCGATCTTGATCGCGAGCAAGGGTTGATTCACGCCGGCATTATAACCGCAATCTAGCAAGAATCCAACTTGTAACATCTATCCAGTGAAATCACCGCGCCAGAAGCAAAGATTTATGGGACGCGGATGAACGCGGATGGACGCGGATAATTTTTTAACCGTGTTTATCTGCGTTCATCCGCGTCCGATATTTCCTGGTTTTCTTTTGGCTTGTCCGCGCTAGGGCGCAACATCCAACGATTCCCAGCCCCACAGATTTTGATCGGGCGGCGCGTCGGCGATGACGCGGCGATGATTCGTGCCGTCCGCGTTCATCGCATAGATCGCCCACGCGGTACTGTTTTGATCGCTGCGATAAAAAATCGTGTTGCCATCGCGCGACCAGACCGGTTGAATGTCGTTGCCCTTGCCGGTCGTGAGTTGGCGTTTGCCGGTACCGTCCGCGTTGATGATAAAGACTTGGCGATGTTGGTCATCAATCGGCGCGTGATAAACGATGCGGCGTCCATCGGGCGACCATTGTGGCGCGCCGCCGTTATCGCGCGTGAGAATGCGAATCGCGCCGGTGCCGTCGGTCGGCGAGACGTGCAGACCGTTGACGCCAGTGCCGGCTTCGTTCCCAGTGTACACGATTTGTTTTCCATCGGGCGAGAACGACGGTGCGTTGCCATCTACTTTGAGTTCGACGGTCGTTTTGTAGAAACCATCCATCTTGAGCATCTTGAGCGGACCACCTGGTCGGGTCTTGATGTTCGAATCGGTGTAGACGATCCACTGACCATCGCGCGACCAGTTGAAGCAACAGACCGTCGCGTCATTCACCACGAGTAGCGCGCCCGTGCCATCCGCGTTCGCGACGTACATTCCCTCCGATCCGCCGTCGGGTCTGCCATAGTACGCGAGTCGCGTGCCATCGAACGAGTAGGAGGGCCAGTACGCGTGCGTGAGAATTTGTCGCGCGTTCGAACCGTCCGCGTTCGCGACAAAAACGAAATGGAACTTGGATTCTTCGCCGCGCACGACGGTGTACAACAATTTACCGGTGGGCAGGCGCGGCGCGGGCGGCGCGCTCGTGGGCGAGGTCGCGGCGGCTGGGGCAGGAGGCGACCCAGGTTGGCGCGTCGTCGCAAGCGCGACGGGCGCGGTCGGCGATGGCTCGCCGGTCGTAGAGACGGCGGGCGCGGTTGCCGTCACCAGCGGCGGAGCGGCGGACGGCGGCGACGCCGCGCCAATCGGCGAAGGTTGGCTCGACGCAGATGATACCGTCGGCGTTGTCGCGGGTGTCGGCGAGGCGGTGCCACAGCCCACGACGACGAGCAACAAGATCACAAGCAACACGATTGATTTGAGATTCATAGTGTCCCTCTCTGGAACAAGTTGGAAACTTGTTCTACCAAAACTATTTCGACACAGAAATCTTTTCGAACGCCTCGTCGGTCGGTGGAACGTTGTCAATGAGTTTGATCGGATTCGTGCCGTCGCTGTTCATGCGCCAGATTGCCCACGCGCCGCCTTCGGGCGAACGATAGAAAATGAAATTGCCATCGAGCGACCAATTCGCGCCGACGTGATGCGCGGGGGTTGTCGTGAGTTGACGTTTGCCGGCGCCGTCCGCGTTGATGATAAAAATTTGTTTGACGCCGTTTACTTCAATCGTGTACACGATGCGTTGCCCGTTCGGCGACCACGCCGGCGACGAGCCAACATCGCTCGTGAACATCACCCCGTCGCCGCCGGCGGATTTGGCTTTGAATAGACCGCACATCGTTTCGCGGCAACTGTGATAAACGATTTGCGTGTCGTCGGGCGACCACGCGGGATACGCGCCGCCGTTGACGATGGGACGACGCCCGGTTCCATCCGGCAACACGGCATCAATGCTTTTCGGACTGGACTGACTTGGTTGCACCGTCCACGCGAGCCAGCGACCATCATGCGACATTGCCAAGAACTTGGCGTTCGACTCGCCGACGATTTTGTGCGGCTCGGAGCCGTCCGCGTTCGCGATAAAAATCCCGTCTTCCCAGTGATAGTAAAAAATTTTCGTTCCGTCCGGCGACAAGACCGGCGACGACGCGCGGTCGAGAATTTGTTTTGCACCCGTGCCATCCGCGTTCATAATATAGACGTGTTTATCGGGCGGCGGGTCACCGCGATTGACGCTGAACGCGAGTTTGCCGGTTGGACGCGTGGGAGCGGTTGTGCGCGTTGGCAACGCGACGGCAACCGTTGGTATCGTCGCGGGTAGAGTTGGTGTGAGCACGATTAGCGTAGGCGATGCGACCGGCGCGACAGTTGGCAACAGCGTCGCGGTTGCAATGACGGTGGGCGTGAGCGCGGTCGCCAAGCGCGTTTCGGGTGGAGTCATGATCGGGTCGGGCATGAGTGTGGATCGTCCGAAAAAGAAAAAGCCCGCGCCGCCCAAGAGCGCAACCGCGACACAAAACACGATACAACCAACCACGCCGGCGAGAAGCCAGGTCGTACGATTCGAACTGGGTTGAGACATTTCGACTCCTTGAGGAATTGGACGGGTCGTGGAGATGACGCGCGGGGGAAGCGAGACGCCGTCATACGTGCGACAAAATTATAGCACAGAACGTGGCGCGGGGATAGACTGTTGAGTAGGAATGCGGTACTAGCAGTTTGTCGGAGAAACATTCTCAATGCCCACATCTTGTGGTTCGGAGTTCGTTTTCGCGACTGAGACCACAAGATGCAATCCTCTCCGACAGACTGCTAGAGCGAATTCCGATTCGATTTAAGACCTGTCAGGTTCGCTTCGCGAAAACCTGACAGGTCTGCCTTAAACGCGTTAGGAATTTGTTCTAGCAACTCACCAATGAAAGCATTGCACAAAAAGCAAAGAAATTGGACGCGGACGAACGCAGATAAACGCAGATAAAAAATCCGCGTCCATCCGCGTTTGTCCGCGTCCCAAATTATCTCGTCTGGTTTCGGCTTGTCCGAGTTAGGGGAAACGGGTCATTAAATCAAACGCGCGGTCGAGATTATTTTCGTCGAGCAGTTCAACGCGGTCGGTGTACGTGTGCCAGGTCAGGTCGAGGTGGCGCATATCGTCGCCGCTGATCGCGACGGTGGGGATACCGTGCGCTTGGAACACGTTCGAGTCGCTGATCGCGGTAAAGCGTTCGAGGACGACCATGTCCGGTTGCACGCGTAACAATGCTTGCGTCAACGCCGCGTGCGCGCGCGGATACGGCGGACTCGCGCGAAATTCGCGCCCATCAAATCCCAGGTCGCCGTAAAATGGAAGCGTGAACACGATGCCCGGCACATCGGTGGAAGGTCGAATCGTCAACTTGCCGCGACCCAGGTTGTCGAAATTCACGATAGCGCGCGGCGCGATGCCGTTCGCGCGCGCATACGCAACGAACGCGGACGCGCCGCGCAAGCCGGTCTCTTCTTCGCCGGTGAAGAGGAACGCGCGGGTACCGCCGTCGCCGCGCTGCGCGAGTTCGGCGACTGCCGCGAGCATCGCGCTCACCGCGGCGGTGTTGTCGGACGCGCCTTGATACGTGGGATCGTCGTACAGTTTGTCATAGTGCGCGGAGAAAATCGTCTCCACTGCGCCGCGATTGAATCGCACAAACAAACTGGGAAGCTGGGAATTTGGGATTGGGATTTCTTCGACCAAGACGTTGAGCGATTCAAGTTGACGACGCAGATAACGCAATCGGTCGGCGTTACGGAGTTGAACGAGATCGTACAGCGACGCGTAGCGTCCGACGCGATTGATCGGTTTGATCGCGTCCGGGAATATCGCGGGACGAATGTAGAACGCGATGCCTTCGTACAGCGCGCGTGTGTTCGGCGCGATGATCGCGGCGAGAAGCAGGAGGATGAAGGCGAGGAGAATCTTTGTGCGGGTGGACATGTTTCAGAAATGGAAATAAGGGAAATGAGGGAACGATGCGAACTTGACTACCTGTCTACTTGTTTACCAATTACTGCTTGCCTTGTTTCGATTTGGAACTGCGCGCATCAATCGCTTTCTGGCGCAGTTTGATTTCTTCGTCGAAGGTGTGACCGTGAAAGATGGCGAGCGCGCCTGTCCACGCGAAACTCGCGCCGACGCCGACGAACAAGAGAACCAGCAGCGTACCAAAACACCAATCGGCAATTTCGAGTTGGCGCGTGCGCGCGATACCGATGAGGTACGGCGCGAGCATGATGCCGATCAAGCACGCCGCGCCGCCGACCGCCGCAGAGGCAATCGCGCCGCCATCAATTTTTTCGAGCGCGCCGCGCCACAAAAACCCGCCGACGAGTGCGACGACGACGAACACCGCCGGTCCAATCATTCCGTAACCGAGTTCACCTTCCCGGATTAGAAAGAACCAATCGAAGACGAGTGGACCCAAGCCCATGATGCCGCCCCAGATGAACAGCGTCAAACTGTTTTGCGGTTCGCTTTGCAACGTGCGTATTGCGCGTCCGACTGCCGCGCCGCCGAGTGCGTGAAAGATGCTGAAGAAAAAGACGAGGAAGAGGGGACTGTCTGGACTCATCGCGTCGTTCTCCGGAAATAAAAGCAGAGCAACTCAACATATACAGCGGCGCGAAAAACAGCATAGCGGTTTGCGCGACGTACTTGAAGGTTTGATTGGACTGCTGCGAGTACGCGATATAATCCGCGAGATTGGTCCACCGGAAACCTGGGTTGACGCTGGCGATGGCGACAAAGCCAATGGTGAACACGAGAAACGTGATTGCTGCCAAGAGCGAAGACCCAAAGCCGAGTTGAATTGAGAGTAGGGACATAAAGTCCTTTTGACAGGCGGATATATATGCGAACGCCATAGCACCACGCAACGGCAGATGAAGGGAAAGCGACTTCACCGAAAAGTGGCGTGCGAAATCAAGACGAGGTGGGCATGAATTCAAACCGCCGTTGTCGTTGTGAATGTGTTAGCGGCTCGTGCGTTATCGGTTTCGGCACTGCTGTCGTCCCAACCACGCGTTAGGTCATCTTTTTGCTGTGTCCCAATTGCTTATTTTCTACCGCCTAATTAATGGCAAGAAAAATCTGTACAGAGTGGTTGCTCCACAAGGTGCTTGGAGCCACGGGCTGTAATTGACGCCGTCCGTCACTGCGTTTCCAGTGCCGGCAGGGTTAGTAGTTGGATGATAAGGTCCAGTGATACTACCCCACCATTGATTTTGAGCATTGACAACTGTGCCCGGAGTTGCGTTGTAAAGCCCATAACCTTGATTGTCGTAGATATTGTTACAGCTCAGAATAGGAGCTGATGTTTGTGTGCGTATACCAATGTAGCCATTCGTTATGGTGGACTTTTGAACAGTGGGTGAGGCATTCACCAGATTGATACCGCCCCGATTGCCCCAGCCAGCATAGCGGATGATGGCGTGATCAATCAGTGAAGTGTCGTCACTGTTGTCGCGGAACTCAATGCCCCGCCAGTCACCCCAGCCAGGGGTGATCGCTCCGTCACCTGGATTGGTGTCCCCACCGATGGAATCGTCGCGGATGGAAGTGAAGTAGACAGGAGCGGGTGTGGTGCCCTGGACGAGCAGTTTTCCATCAACGTACAGCGTTGTGCCGATCTGGACCTTGACAATCACTCCGGGCTGAACGGTTAGTGTTTTGCCGACCCCAACGAAAATGTCATTCAGAATGAAATAGCTCGTATCCGTGATTGCCCAGGTTGCGTTAAGGTCAATGGTGCCTCCATCCACGCTAAACGCATTATAGAAATTGCCGCTGTAGGTATTGTTGGTCAAGGTTGGAAAGGAACGCGGGTTCGACCGGATGGCAAAATAACTGAGCGAGAGCGTTGAGTTACTAATCGTGGGCGAGACACTGCAGGTGGTGGGTGAAGTCATGCAGAGGCTAACGGGACCGCGATTGCCCCAGCCAGCATAGCGGATGATGGCGTGATCAATCAGTGAAGTGTCGTCACTGTTGTCGCGGAACTCAATGCCCCGCCAGTCACCCCAGCCAGGGATGGTCGCTCCGCCATCTCCATTCGTGTCCCCACCGATGGAATCGTCGCGGATGGAAGTGAAGTAGACAGGAGCGGGTGTGGTGCCCTGGACGAGCAGTTTTCCATCAGCGTACAACGTTATGCCGATCTCGAACTTGACAATTGCACCTTGTGAAATGGTCAGGGTGGTACCAAAAGTCACGGTAACATCACAAGTCACCCTATGCACATTGCCAGCGCTCGACCATGTTTCATTTGTGCTAATAGTGCCGCAGTGGGATGTATCAGCAAGGGCTGATGAAGTTGGAATGCCTCCACCAAGGATGAGAAGCGTAGACAAGACAAAAATGAGGAGTCTGTTTTTCATTTCTCGCCTCCTAAACGGTCCAATTTGCGGTTAGCCCGCGACGCTTAAATTGCATGGCATGGCCGCTAACGCCCTTTCTGCGTTCGTGCGTATTGTGTATATCCTAACGGAGTGTAACCTCGAACGGTTGCCAAGTGATTTGAGCGTAAATTCCTTTGTCGGTTTGTATGTACGTGGACATGAACAGTCTATACGTCGTGCCTGTGGTTGCTGGAGCATTGAAGGCAATCGCCCATTCCTTTTTTTCTCCCGCAACTGCGCGCATCTCTTCCCAGCGCAAGGCGTCGTACTTCTTTCCTTCAGATGACACAGTATACGTTTCCCGATAGGAAGAGAGGCGAAAGGTGTCTTGGGTATTGTGATTCCAGAGCGAGAAATGCCAGAGAACGGAGTTGCCGTCGCCCCGCTCTATGCCGACAACGACAAATTCAACATTCCTGTAGTAGTCCCGAAATGCCGATGAGTCCCTTTCAACTGATTGTATAGACATCGGCTTGTTAATAGGCGTGGTGCGTTGGGCAACGGTAGTTTGGCGGGCAAAGGCTTGTTGGGTCGCTTCCGCCGCGCGAGTTGCCTGCGTGTTCCTTGCCTGTTGTGTCTCGACCACAATGGTAGTCGCTCTCGCCTCTGCTGTCGCGCTTTGTGCTGTTGCTTGCACGCTGAAGGTCGCCTGCCGTCTGGCAGTCTCAACAGTCGCGGTAACATTGCGAATTGCCTCTTGCGTCTTGACCGCGCGGGGTGATGGGAAGAAGGCAAAAGAAGTTGGCGGTTGCCAATCATTGCCCTGCTTCAGGACTTGGACTGTCGCTTGATTTTCCTGCCAAGATGCGTCAAGAGTATTTTGAAATTCGGCTGTAATCTTGACGGTGGCAGACCTTTCGGTAGTGGAGAGAACTTCAAAAGTGGCACTCCGCTCTGTAGTAGCGGTGTTCTTTATCCACTGTTCATAGCCCTTTCGCGCCGCCGCCTCTGGACCACTTGGCAAGAAAGGCAGAGAAGGTACGCACGCGGAGACCAACATTACACTAGCAAGCACAAGTGTAATAACACCATTGAACATCGCATTGTGTCTCATGGTTGTCCCTCCTATTGTGAATCCTGAATGCGATTTTTTTGTAGTTGCGTCATTCCGTTGGGCTGAGTGCAACTCCCGATTGCAACGGCATGACGCAGAACGTTAGAGCCGCACGACGGCGCGCGCGCTTCGATGTCCTGGTGTCACGCGCCCTCCCGCGCGCGCTGTTGGGCGGCGTATGTTTCGCGATGGGCGTCCACTCTATCGGCTATCGCTATAGCACACCGACAACGGCGGACGACTTGAAAGTACCTTCCAATCGCGCGCCGCCCCGCCGTTGTCGGTGTGCGTGTGTTACACGACGTTTTTCTAGGCGCACCAACTCCGCTTTGTCATCGCGTCTTCACCAGCCCTGGCATTCAGTTTCTTCAAATCGTCCTTGAAGATACAAAACACATCTTCTATCTCGTGAGGTTCAAGCGGCTGAAGGTCTGCTGGTAAATCAGATACGTTGAGTGTTGTTGCCTTACCATCAAAGCCAAGTGCTTTTGCTCCCTGACGTGTTCCCGCGTGGAGATATACCGCCTTTGGCAACAAGTTCAACTTCGCGCCGATGCGAAGAGCGGTATCATACACGTAGAGTTCTCCAATGCCCCAAACAGGTTCAAGTATTTTGTCAATCAAAGTAAAGAGGTCATCGAAATCTTTTGATTGCTCAATCGCTCTTGCGTTAGTCAGCAGTTTTTGTTTTGACTGTTCAAGAGTCGTCTTTTGGAGTCTTCGTTGATGATGATACCTTTTTCCATTCCTGTTGATGGCTAGAGCGGCGTACTCGATTGCTGATTGCAAAGACGATTGTTGACTGAACCAATCGAGTTCTTCGTTTGCACGAGGTCTAATTCGGTCTGTGTAAACGCGTACTATGGCTTTGAGATTCATATTTGGATTTTGTCCTTCTGCACTCCGCGATGGAAAGCGACGATAGTTTTGTAACGAAATGTCGTGTAACGTTAGAGCCGCACGACGGCGCGCGCGCTTCGATGTCCTGGTGTCACGCGCCCTCCCGCGCGCGCTGTTGGGCGGCGTATGTTTCGCGATGGGCGTCCACTCTATCGGCTATATGAATACCCACCTTTGCCATCCCAGG